>CAMFNC010000224.1 GCA_945965245.1 uncultured Porphyromonas sp.
TCATTCCTTTTTATTCTACCAAAAACAATGGCAGCGGTATCGGACTGAGCCTTTGTCGTCAGATGATGCACAGAATGGATGGAACTATAGAGGTTTCATCGCGTGCCGAAAATACCTCCTTTACGCTCGTTTTCCCCCGAAAAGAGTCATAATTAGATAGCTTTGTTGTATCTTCAGATGCCCAAAGTGTTTAATATTTGTTAAGCACAGGCAATGTAATCACGTCATCAATTAAGAGACAAAAGATGTTTGACGATAATTCGGAACAGAAAAAAGCTCTTCGCTCTATTGCCAAAGGACGCAAGAGAACCAACCTCCTGCGTTTTTGGGAGCAGAACTTAATAGCCTGGTTTGTGCAACGGATGCCTGCATGGGTTACATCCAATGGACTTACGGCTATCGGTTTTATAGGTAATGTAATTGTGGCAGTGGGTTTTGTTTTGGCTGCATACGTCCATCCGTTTTGGCTGCTTATCAATATCATTGGTTTCATGATTAGTTGGTTCGGCGACTCGTTGGATGGTCGTCTGGCTTATTTTCGCAATATTCCTCGCAAGTGGTTTGGTTTCTGTTTGGATGTGATCGTGGATTGGTTGGGCATCGTTCTGATAGGCTTGGGCTTCTGCATTTACTCCGCTGGCTTTTGGAAAGTATTGGGTTTTGTTTTCATTGTTCTTTATGGTGGGGAAATGATTGTATCGCAGCTTCGTTATAAAGTGAGTGATGAGTATTCCATCGATTCTGGTTTGCTGGGTCCAACCGAGGTTCGTATTATCTTATCAGCCATATTTTCCATTGAGGTTTTTGTGCATGGGCTCTTGAATTATTTAGGCTTGGCAGCCTGCATCATTCTATTTCTTTCCTTTGTGGTAGAAACCCGTAAATTGCTTTTGCTTGCTGATGCTCGGGATATACGTGAGCGAGCCGAAAAAGTAGAGCAACACTCCTCGCAATCTTAGGCATAGTGCTCCGTATCCGTCAGAAAATATTTGTTTTTGCCAAAGCGCAGACTTCAGCTTTTGTTGGAGGTCTGGTGGATTACGGCGTAATGGTTTTTGTGACAGAAGTGTTTCACATCCATTACACCATCAGCATCGTGATTGGGGGGATGGTGGGTGCATTGGTTAATTTTGCCCTCAATAAGACCTGGACTTTTAAAGACAAGCAGCGTGGCTATGCCCACGGCGTATTCACTCAGTTATTCAAATTTGCTTGTATGGTATTGGGTAGCATTGCCCTTAAATCAGCAGGCACATATCTGCTTACCAATTGGTTGCATATCGACTATAAGATAACCCGCATTATGATTGATTTAGTGGTATCTTTGGCATTCAATTATACCCTCCAGCGTTTTTGGGTTTTTCGCAAAATGCAAATCACCCGTCTCGAACATATGCCTGCCGGAGATGAGATCAGAAAATCACTTCATGAAGACGAAATAGACCGCTAAAATCAAACACAGAAAAGCGGCAAAATGATTCCATTGCAATACCTGTCCGCGGAAAAATACTACCGAGAAGAGTGTGAAGATAACCAGTGTAATTACTTCTTGAATTACTTTGAGTTGCATTAGCGTAAAAGGACCACCATTACCTGCAAATCCAATTCTATTGGCAGGAATTTGACATGAATATTCGGCAAGGGCTATTACCCATGAAAAGAGAATTACACCAATCAAAGGCCAATTTGTAATCACTTTCATCTCCTGTAATTTCAGGTGGCCATACCAAGCAAAGGTCATGGAGATATTGGATATCATCAGGAGCAAAATCGTAGAAATCGCTTTCATTGCTTAGGAATTTGAATTATTTCGCTGATGCCGAACCATCTGGTTTCATATCCACCCGTCGTTTGGATTTGATGACGAAATAAACCCCCACGAATATCAGCAACATGGCCAGCAATTTATAAATGTTGAATGGCTCCATGCCCAGAGCAAAGACCAACACGGCGGTGATGCCGGGCTGCACATAGTGATACATGCTCACGAGGGTGGGGCGCAGGGTTTTCTGTCCGATGGGCATCAGCAGATAGCCGAGGAATGTGGCTCCCACAATCACGAAAGACATTTGCCACCAAAAGTCTGCGCTCAATGCCGAGTAATCCACTCGGATAGCAAAGGGTACGCACAGCGGTATGCCCACCAATGTGCTGAGTGTAAACAGCCATTTCATGAGCGTGATGGCAGAGTAACGTTCGATGATATCGCTAAAGAGTGTGAGATACAATACGAATGCAATCATGGCAAGAAAGCCCATCATGTCACCGCCCAATGAACCATGCAAGCCGCCAATGGTCTGTCCGGCAAAAACTAATATTACTGCACCGATGGCACCCAGTGATACGCCGAATACTTTTTTGCCCGTAAGCGGTTCGTGCAGGATGATGGCTGCAAAAATCATGGTAAAGATGGGGGTAAGGCTGGCCATCAGGGTTATATTGATGGGTGATGTGTTCAGCAGCCCGAGCACCATGGCCAATTGATTGACCATCACGGCGCATAGTGATGCCACGAACAGTTTCCACCAGTCTTTGCTGCGGATGGGTTCGCTGGGCACAAAATACGAAACTATCCAGAATAAAATCATTCCTCCCATCCAGCGCATCAGTGAATGGGTAAAAGGATCTACGGCAAAATCGTGTATATTGACTTCAGCCAAACGGCATATTGTATTTTTGGAAACGAGGGAATTGATACCCCAAATCAGTGAGGCAGCAAAAAGTGACACATGGCCATGCCATTGTTTCAGTTTCATAGTCGATAAGTGTGGTGGATTTTGTATAAATTCTAATGCAAAGATAAGAAAAGCGTTCTGTCTTTAATGAGAGTTTGGGGCATGCGCAGCCGTTGTTTGGGAAGGGTTTGCATGCGATTGTCTGATGGGGGCAATTTTTTATGCATAAAATGAATTTAATTTATACATAAAACAAGAGCAATTTATGTATAA
>CAMFNC010000225.1 GCA_945965245.1 uncultured Porphyromonas sp.
TTGCCATTTTATGTTTGTCTCATCATAAATAACCGTTACAGTTATTTAGGACGAGACCGTTCTTTGAATGAAATAGGGAGGCAGAGATTTGGCAGGAGTTTAAGCGCATTCGAGAGCGATCGTCTGTATAGAAAACATGTGTGTGGATGTGTGATATATAACATGATTTTAATTTATGCATGAAAATTAGTCCATATTCAAATACAACACACATCTTATTTGTGGTTTATGGAAAGCGGAGATGAAGCGACTGTTCGGTTTCCAAAGCAAGGTCGGGGCGATTCAGTTTGTAGCGATAGAGACGAGTGATGGTTATGAGGGCTTGGCGGATGCGCTCCTGGGATGCACGAAAGGCTTCCGGAGTCAGGGGTAGCCGGGCAAGGTGGTAAGCGCGGCTATATAGAGCCTTTTCGTTAGAAGGATTGTTGGAGAAAGTGAGGCTTGAGTCGATACGGTTGGCAAGTCTGTTCGGATTGCTTCGCTGCCAATGGTCTTCCAATATCCGATTTCCCCATCGCAGCTCGAATAGGCGTTTGCCTGCTGCCACTAAAGTCGGGTTATAGAAATAAAAGAGTTCTTCAGATTTCTCGGAATCATCTTCCGCAATGTCCATCCGGCTCGGTATTCCTTGGGTCTGAGGTTGTGCGTATGTCGAGAGGTTTTGAAATCGAAGTGCTTTGATGGTTTGATCGATACGTTTCCATCGTTCGGCCTCAGGCAGGGCAGCCACTGCCATCAGGCTGTCCTCTCGCTTCACAATGACTTGTGCCGTCAGTAAATCCTGAAGAGCGGCAGTATGTTCCGCAAGGTGCTTATATTGCGTCTCATGTGTGGCGGTTTGATTTTGCAATTGTTTATATAAACGGAATGCAGATTCGAAGTCATTTTGTTGCTCTAGCAATCGGGCAGCAGTTTCCCAGCTTCTTCGGGTATAGCTACCCGATTGAGCCATTTCATTCATCTGATAATAGTGCAGTGCTTGGGTTATTTTGCCTTGCTTTTCGTATAGTTGCCCTGCCATATAAACCAAGCGTGGACGTGCCGATGCATATCGTCCTTGTTGTATCAGTTGTTCCAACCGATGCAGTTGTTCCGATTCCTCCATTGTGTGGATGGAGGATAGTAGTATGGAAACTTCGTCTTCCACGGCAATCGGATATTGCAATGCTTTTTGGAAATAGATTTGCTGCTCCTTATGAGTTGCAGAACGTCCCATTAAATAATAGGCACGACTTCGCAGTTCGGGTTGTGATGCATGGTTGGCCAGCCATTGTAAATGATGGAAAGCTTTTTCGGGAGCTTTGGATGTCGTTTGGTACTCCACCAAAGCGATTTTTGCAAATTCGCAAGAGGTATTTTGCAAACGTTCTATCAAACTTTGTGATATCTCGTTTTGCCGGTCTTGCAGGCATAATATCCGAACGAGTCGGGCTTCGAAGTCTTTTTCTAAATCTGTAAAGTGGGTAATACCATGACGGGTAAGGGCTTCTGCCTCTTGCAATTTGCCCTCATAGAACCATATGTCTATCTGCAATAGATAGAGCTTGGGCAGCATCGGGTTTTCGGATTGATTGTTTTTTAAGGCTATGATTTGTG
The DNA here is from genome assembly GCA_945965245.1 of uncultured Porphyromonas sp. Lineage (GTDB taxonomy): Bacteria > Bacteroidota > Bacteroidia > Bacteroidales > Porphyromonadaceae > Porphyromonas. The sequence goes on from CAMFNC010000225.1 coordinate 1,597, forward strand.
CCATGTGGTGAGCCATGCTCTCCCATGCGGTATTGGTTTTACCTTGAAGAAAAGATTGCTTTGCAGCCCACGCTGCCACATCTAATGGCGGATGCTCTTCGTCCGATGGTTTCTTTTGTTCGCTTTGCCAAAGCGAAACAAATTGTGTACGAGCGTTGTGGTAATAGTTGTATTGTGTCAGGAAGCCTTGCACAAGCGGAGAGCAGGCTGAAAGTAAAACCACGAGAAGTAGACCGATTGGGTGTAAGCCAAGAGTTTTATGCGTGGTGCGTCGAACGATTCTTCCAAGCAACATGGAGTTTGGCTAGTGTATAAATCAATACCAAAAGTAGCACGATAAACGCTCCGGAAGGCAATCCCAGCAGATAGCTGCCCATCAGACCGCCCAATGCGGCCAAAAGAGCTATCAGCACAGAGCCGATTATCATATTTCTGAAATTGTCGGTATAGAGATTTAACGTGCTTTGCGGTAGCGTGAGCATCGATAGCAATAGCATAATGCCTGTCAGGCGGATGCAGAGCACCATGCCCAGAGCTACCATAACGGGCATAAATCGTTCCAGCAGTGCCACGTTTCGTCCACACGTGCGGGCAAAATCGGAGTCGTAAGCAATGTAGAGTATTGGGCGGTAAGCTCCAATGAAAAGTGTGATTAAAAGTAAATTCAATGCTCCCAACAGGTAAAGGTCGGTTTTGCTGACTAAAAGAATATTGCCGAAAAGGTATGCCGAAAGATTGGTGGTATAACCCGGCGTGAGTGCCATAAAAAGCACTCCCACTGCCATGCCTACCGACCAAATACCAGCAATGGCGGAATCTGTGCGCATTTTACCCCGACGAGAAACGGCATCTATTCCCAATGCAGATATGATGGCAAAGAGCGCTGCTCCCAACAGAGGATTGAAGCCGGCATACAGACCTAATCCCAAACCGCCGAAGGAGGCGTGTGTGATGCCTCCGCTCATGAATACCATGCGTCGTGCCACGATGTAGCTACCCACTATCCCTGCCACCAAAGCAGTGAGCAGCGATGCCCACAAGGCATTCTGAAAGAAATGGTAACTCAGGATTTCGACTGAAGGCATGAAATTAGGCTTCGTGTTTCTGTTGGATGCGACGTTCGCCCACTATCAACAAGGCATCGGGTAGCAGTTCTTCTGGCAGATGAATATCACGTAATTGCAAGCTTCGCAGCCATCCGGGCACATCGTCTTCTCGCAGCGTGAGCAGAATATCTCTGAATTGCTCTACTTCTTCCGGTTTGTAATCATCGGCAGCATGATACACAAAGGCATCAAGTTCTTCATCATCATAATACACAATGTCTCGACTTAATCCGGCCAGTAGACTGTCTCGCTCGCAAATGATGTGCATTCCGCAGCAATCCGACCGATCATCAGGTTGCTCTTCCACCTCAGGAAAAGCCTCCCCACGTGCCACTTTGGCATTGTGGTCACGCTGTTGTTTTTGGGTCATTAGCCAAGCAGCCACTCCCAAAAGAATCAGACTGCCGAGTATCCAAAGAGTTCCTTGAATCATGAATTTGTAGCGAATTAAAGAAGAAGTGAATTAGCAATCAGCATCGGTCACGGTCGCAGTATCCCATATCGCATCCAGTGCGTGCCAGAAA
>CAMFNC010000226.1 GCA_945965245.1 uncultured Porphyromonas sp.
ATGTAATTGATGCACTGATAGCCACCGAGGATGTGCGCTTTAGAAAGCACTCCGGAATAGACATGCGCAGTTTGATGCGTGTGCTGGTCAAGCGTGTGTTTATGAACCAATCCAGTGCCGGTGGGGGTAGTACCATTACACAGCAGTTGGCCAAACAACTCTATTCGGCTCCTACACGCAATTTTATGGTGCGTCTGTTTCAGAAGCCGATAGAATGGGTGATTGCTCTGAAGCTCGAGCGCTATTATACGAAAGACGAGATTATTGCCATGTATCTCAATAAGTTCGACTTTTTGTATAATGCTGTGGGTATTCGCCAGGCAGCCCGAACTTATTTCGGCGTTACGCCGGCAGAACTTAATGCCGAGCAGGCAGCTCTGTTGGTGGGTATGTGTAAGAACCCCTCGTTCTATAACCCCATTCTGCACAAGGATACCGACCGCGCACTCCAACGCCGCAATACGGTATTCGACCAGATGGTAAAAGCCGATGTGCTTTCTGCACAGAAGGCGGATTCGCTGAAGAAATTGCCCATCGTAATCAACTTCCATCGTGCCACTCATCGTGAAGGGGCTGCACCGTATTTCCGTGAATATCTGCGCATCATCATGATGGCAGATAAGCCACAGCGCAGCAAATATGCTGCATGGCAACGGCAGCAATACACCGATGACAGTTTGGCTTGGGAGACAAATCCGCTGTATGGTTGGTGCAAGAAAAACAAAAAGGCGGATGGCAAGAATTACGACATCTACACCGATGGACTGAAAATCTATACCACGGTGTCTGTGCCCATGCAGCAGTATGCCGAACAAGCTGTACGTGAGCAGATGGAAGGTTTTTTACAGCCGGCTTTCGACCGTCAGAATCGTGGTCGCGCCAATGCTCCATTTTCAAGCAGCATTACGGCCAAAGAGCGCGAAGCTATTTTGCTTCGTGCCATTAAACAGACAGACCGCTGGCGCAGTGGTAAGAAAGAGGGGCTTAGTGAAGCTGAAATCTTGGCGCAGTTCAAGCGCAAAACCACTATGCAGGTCTGGAGCTGGAAAGGCTCGGTGGATACAACCATGACACCGTTGGACTCCATCCTATACTACAAACGTTTCATGCGCACAGGCTTTGTGGCCATGGATCCGCACAACGGCCATGTGAAAGCCTATGTGGGTGGTATAGACTTCTCCACATTCCAATATGATATGGTGTCTATGGGTCGCCGTCAGGTGGGTTCGACCATCAAGCCATATCTCTATTCGCTTTCGATGATTGAGGGAGCTTCGCCGTGTGATATGATATTGCACGTGCAGCCTGATATCGTGACCGAGGCCGGTGTGCGTTGGAATGTGCGCAACTCTAATGGTCGACGCATTGGTGAAATGGTTTCTATTAAGTGGGGATTGCAGAACTCAGATAACTGGATTACAGCTACACTGATGTCCCGCACATCGCCGCATACATTTGTCAGATTGCTCCGAAGCTACGGATTGGCGGGCGAAATGGAGGCACAGCCGGCAATCTGTTTGGGTACTTGCGACGCATCCGTCATGGAAATGGCGAGCGGATATACCGCATTTGTGAATAACGGTATCCGTGTGCGTCCGTTGTTGGTAACCCATATCACGGATAAGTATGGTAATGCGGTGGCTACTTTCTCTCCGCAGGTGGTGGAGGTTTTGCCCGTGGAGGCAGCCCTTAAAATGTTGGATATGCTCCAAGGCGTTGTGTCCGGTGGTACTGCCGGTCGTCTTCGCAGCAGTTATAATTTGCAAATGCCTTTGGGTGGTAAAACCGGTACTACGCAGAATAATAGCGATGCTTGGTTTGTCGGATTTACTCCGGACTTGGTGGGGGCCGTCTGGGTGGGCGGTGAGGATAGAAGTATCCGCTTTAACTCCATGGCTTTGGGGCAAGGTGCTGCCGCTGCGCTTCCTATTTTTGGCAAATTTATTCGTTCGGTTTATTCCGATAAGAAGTTGAAATATAAGACTGATAAGCAATTCGATATTCCGGCTAATTTCTCTCCTTGTACGGATGCAACCGCAGCCGATATCTATACTATTGAGGGCGTATTGCCGATAGACTCTCTGTCTGTCAATGATTACGTGGATATGGATTGATACTTTTGATGAACCATATGTCTTTTCCGAGAAAACTTCTTTCTGTGTTGCTCTTTCTGATGAGCATCGCCAAGCTATGTGCGCAGACGGATGGTTCTTTGCCTGATAGGCTGAGCCATGAGGCGAAGATGAGTATCGTGCTGGCATCGCCGGTGGATGATGAAGTTTATACCGTGTATGGCCATGCGGCATTTCGAGTATCAGACCCGATTCAGGGGCTGGATGTTACATTCAATTATGGTATCTTTTCATTTGACGATGGTTTCGTTTGGCGTTTTGTGAAGGGAGAAACGGATTATCAGGTAATGCCCATTCCCACGGCTTCGTATATGAATGAATATCTGATGCGAGGCAGCCGGGTCAAGGAACTGGTGCTGAACCTTTCCGAATCCGAACGAAAAAATGTCTGGCAATATCTCTTGTGGAATATCCGTCCGGAAAATAAAGTCTATCGCTATAATTTCTTTTACGACAATTGCTCCACTCGCCCCATTGATATTTACTTGCAGGCTGTGGGGGCACGTGAAATACATTTTGCCGCCTCTGCCGATAAGACCACGTGGCGCGACCTGATTAATCACGCCGAGCGTAATCAGCCGTGGCTCTGTTTGGGTACTGATTTGGCATTGGGCGTACCCACCGATAAAGTTGTGAGCTTGCAGGAACAGCTGTTTCTGCCGGAGCGTGTGGTAGCTCTGCTGCCCGATGCCACGGTTTCGGTAAATGGTGTGGAGCGCAAGATTGTTTCTCGTGTGGTGGATTATCCGGCTGTTTCAAAGCCCGCATCCCGGCGCACAGGCATTCCGCCCATGTCCGTTTATATGTCGCTATTTATAATTACATTAATGGATGCGTGCAGGCGTAAGATTTCAAAATTTTGGGATGTGCTTCTGCTTTTGGTTGCCGGGCTTGCCGGCTGCATTCTGTTTTTCTTGGCCGTGATTTCGGTGCATCCGCATACTGCCCCTAACTTAAATCTGATAGTATTTCATCCTCTGCACTTGTTTGTGGGCGTGCCATGTGTATGGATGGGCGGGAAGTGGGGATTGCGTTATCATGGACTTAATGCCATAGTGCAGTTGCTGTTTCTTTCGGCTGCGACATTCCTGCCCCAACATTTTCATATAGCTGTTATTTTCACATCTCTGACGTTGCTGATACTATCCGTGGGGCGCATTTACCAACAAAGAAAACATCCGCGCCTGCTTTTTACTCGTAAATAGATGAAACAAGAAGAG
>CAMFNC010000227.1 GCA_945965245.1 uncultured Porphyromonas sp.
GCTCTAACGATGGGTTATACTCAAAACCGGATGCGCATGGGCAGCGAACAGATGGAAAAGCTGATACCCTTGCTTGCCGGCAAGCGTGTGGCGCTGATTGTCAATCATACTTCGCGCGTGGGGGATACTCATTTGGTGGATACATTGCTACGGCAGGAGGTGCAAATCAGTAAGATTATGGTGCCGGAACATGGTTTTCGCGGAACGGCCAATGCCGGAGCCACCATCCGAGGCGGTCGGGATGCTCAGACCGGTTTGCCCATCGTTTCGCTTTATGGCCAAAACAAGCGTCCCACGACAGAGCAATTGAAAGATGTGGATATCATACTCTTCGATATCCAAGATGTGGGAGCGCGTTTTTATACGTATATCAGCACCATGCATTATGCCATGGAAGCGGCAGCCGAAAACCATATACCCATGATTGTGTGCGACCGTCCCAATCCCAAAGATGAAGTGGATGGCCCAATACTGGAGACAGATTGCAGCTCTTTTATCGGTGTGGCACCTATTCCGCTATTGCACGGACTCACGGTGGGAGAATTGGCACAGATGATTAACGGTGAAAAGTGGTTAAGAATCCCCAAAGACTCCTGCCAGCTGACTGTGATACCGGTGGAAGGCTGGCGGCATGGAATGCCCTATGCTCTGCCGGTGATGCCCAGTCCCAACCTCAAAAGTGACCATGCCATTGCTTGGTATCCATCTTTGTGTCTTTTCGAAGCCACCATACTCAGCGTGGGGCGTGGCACTGATTATCCATTTGAAGTGCTGGGGTATCCGCATCGTAAATTTGGCGTATTCAGCTTCAAGCCGGAATCGCGCACGGGAGCCACGGATGCCAAACATCGAGGCAAAATCTGCTACGGTATGGATTATCGGAAAGAGGATGCGCCGGAAGGATTATCATTGCAACCACTAATCCATTTTCAGCAAATTGCCAAGCAAAACGGCATCAAGCTCATTGACCGGATGCGCACTTTTGAATTGCTTGCTGGTAACAAACGCCTGGCACATCAAATTGAATCCGGCATGAGCGAAAAAGCCATCCGTGCCACATGGCAAAAAGATTTGAAACAATATCATCTGATGCGAAGAAAATATTTGCTATATCCTGAAAGTAATACGAGCTGCAACACCTCTATTTGCCTTTGCCAAGGAAAATGCAAAAAAAATGTTGCAAACCAAAGAATTTATCGTATATTTGCATCGGTTATAAGAAAACCCTCACTATCAGAAGAAATCTCTCCATGAAATGCAAAATTCCTTATATATTTTGCTTTCGTAAGTGATATTATAAAATAGACGTTTCTCTCTTTTATATAGTTCAATAGTGTCTGCAGCCACCTGCCTCGTGAGAGCATGGGTGGCTGCTTTTTTCTTATACCGTTTACCACAATAAATAAAATTCCCCACCCGGGGATGAGCAGGGAATCTTATCTATCCGAAAAGTCGGGTTTGTTTCGCAGGAAATCAGTTGGCAAAGGCGTAGGTGCGCACGAAATTCGTGGCAGCCTGAATTTGCTCATACATTACCACATCTTCCTCTACGCGGGGCACTACTTCACGGAATTTGGACAACATGCCTTCCAGCTTAGCAGAAGACTTGAGCGGGCGGCGGAACTCAAATGCTTGAGCGGCATTCATCAGTTCAATGGCGAAGATATGCTCCAGATTATCGATGATAGGCAGCAGCTTGGTAGCGGCATTGGCTCCCATGGATACATGGTCTTCCTGACCATTGCTGCTCACGATGCTGTCGCTGCTGGCAGCGTAGCAATACATTTTATTTTTGCTCACCATGGCGGCGGCAGCGTATTGTGGAATCATGAAGCCGGAGTTTAATCCCGGATTAGCTACCAAGAATTCGGGTAAATCGCGCAAACCCAAAATCAATTGTGCCACACGGCGCTCGGAGATATTGCCTAATTCAGCCAAAGCGATGGCCAAGAAGTCGTAAACGATTGCTAACGGCTGACCATGGAAGTTACCTCCGGAAACCACTAAGTCTTCATCGGGGAATACAGTGGGGTTGTCGGTTACGGAGTTGATTTCGGTAATTACCACGTCAGTCACATAATCTAAGGCATCGCGGCTGGCACCATGAACCTGAGGGATGCAACGGAAGCTATAGGGGTCTTGTACCTGTTTTTTTTGTTGAGCCACCAGCTCGCTACCTTCCAGCAAAGCACGCATGTGGCGAGCCACGGTGAGCTGTCCGCGGTGCGGACGGATGGTGTGAAGATTGTCACTATAGGGGGCTACCAGACCATCGAACCCTTCCAATGAAAGGGCACCACACCAGTCGGCGATATTCACCAGACGGTGAGCCTTAATCAAAGCATATACACCGTGTGAACTCATGAATTGTGTGCCGTTGAGTAGAGCCAGCCCTTCCTTGCTCTTCAGAGTGATGATATCCCAGCCCATCTCTTTGAGCACTTCGGCCGAATGACGCTTCACTCCCTTGTGATAAACCTCACCTTCGCCAATCAATGGCAAGAAGAGATTGGCCAGTGGAGCCAAGTCACCGGATGCTCCCAGTGAGCCACGGTCATATACGATGGGGATGATGTCGTTATTGAGCATATCGAGGATGCGCTGCACTGTTACCAGCTGCACACCACTATGTCCCAACTGCAAGGCATGAGCTTTAAGCAACAGCATTAGACGGATGATGTCGCGTTCGACCTCTGTGCCACAGCTGCAAGCATGGCTCTTGACCAAATTTTCTTGCAGTGTGGTCAGCTGTTCGGGAGTGATGCTTCGGTTGCAGAGTGAACCGAAGCCTGTGGTCACCCCATAGATGGGCTTACCTTCGCGTGCCACCTTGTCATCAAGAAATTGGCGACAGCGATTGATGCGTGCTTCTGCTTCCGGAGCCAGAGCCAAAGGGAAACGCTCGAGCAGATAACGCTCGCACAATTCGAGGCTCAGCGGCTGTGAGCCTACATAAAAAGTTTCGTTTGCCATGACCTTATTCGCACGCTTTTTTAGTTATGGTCAAGACGGCTGCCTCACGTTTTACGGCATCGGCTTCGAGGTAGTCGGCTTCGCTGCGCATCTTATCCACAAACTCTTGATCTTTGATAGATGTCAGGTTGATGCGCACATTCAGCAGAGCCCCGATAATGGCAGTGCGGGCGCACATCATGGCCACACAACCGTCAGTAATGGCATTCTGATTGCCACGTTCTACCACAGCTTCAATCAGTGGCAGCAGGCTGTGTGTGCGGCGAGCCACTTCCATGGGCACGCTGGCGGCAAATTTGGTGTTCTCTTGGATTTGTTCGCTACGATAAGCCTTTTCTTCTTCTGTTTCTTTAGGCAGTTTGAAAGCAGCAAATACGCAATTATAGGCTTCGCTATCGCGGTCGATGTCCAGCATCAATTCCTTTTGGATGGCGGCAGCCTCGGCAGCGATGCGCTTCATTTCTTCTTCTACTTCGGCATACTTTTTTTTGCCGATAGTCAGGTTCCCCACCATTTCAGTCAGAGCAGCGGCAATAGAACCATTGAGGGCTGAAATGCTACCCCCTCCGGGCACAGGCTCCTGTCCGGCAGTTTCTGCCAAGAAGCCTTTTACGGTCAAATCTGTCAGGATCATATTCTGATTTTATTCTAATGAGATTGTTATTATTTGATAATCACGCCGCGCTTGATGGTGTGTTGCACCAAATTCATGCCGAAGTGATAAGAAAGAAATTTGTATGATGGGAAGCGAAGTATTGCCATATCGGCCAATTTGCCCGGTTCGATGCTGCCGATGCTGTCGGCACGACCGATGGCGGCGGCACCATTGATGGTCATGGCAGAGATGGCTTCTTCACAAGTCATATTCATATAGATGGTGGCGAGAGCAAACATCAGTGGAATAGATGCTGAGAAGCAGCTGCCCGGATTTAAATCGCTGGCCAGAGCCACAGCACATCCGGCATCAATCATCCGACGTGCCGGTGCATACGGTTCCTTTAGACTGAAAGCCGTGCAGGGTAAACAAGTGGCCACCGTTTGACTATTGGCCAATGCTTGGATTCCTTTATCCGATATTTGCAACAGATGATCGGCCGAAAGGCAACCTAACTCGGCTGCAAGTTCGGCACCACCGAAAGAAACAATTTCATCGGCGTGCATCTTTACCTTCAGTCCGGCCTCTTTGGCAGCTGTGAGCATACGGCGTGTTTGTTCGTGATCAAACACGCCCTTTTCTGTAAAAATGTCACAGCATTCAGCCAATCCACGACGCACTACCTCGGGCAGCATCTCACGGCAAATCAACTCAATGAACTCCATCTCACGACCTTTGTATTCGGCTGGGCGGTCATGAGCACCCATGAAAGTGGGATAGATATCCAGCGGCTGTGTTTCGTTCAGATGCTTGATAACCTCTAGTTGGCGGATTTCTGTTTTCAGCTCCATGCCATAACCGCTTTTGGCTTCCACTGTGGTTACACCCATATCTGCCATGGCTTGCAGATGCGCCTCGGCAGCTTCGGTCAGTTCCTCACGAGTGGCGGCACGAGTGGCATGCATGGTGCTGGCAATGCCCCCACCACGCTCCATAATGCTCATATAGCTGTCGCCTTTGAGTCGCCATTGGAATTCATCCTCGCGATAACCGCCGAAGATGAGGTGCGTGTGACTATCCACAAAACCCGGCAAGACACAGCAGCCCGTGGCATCCAATTCGTGGCATCCCACCGTATCTACAGGCTTCACGCCGCTCATGGGACCGGCATAAGTCACGATGCCGTTGCGGGCAATCACGGCGGCAGGTCCTTCCACCACACCGATATTGTTCATCGCAGCACCGCGCTTGGCCACCTGCCCCTGGCAGGTGACCAGTTGTGCGATGTTTTTGATGTATAAGTTGTCAGCAGGTTTCATATCGGATTACTCCATGATACGAGATTCCAAAATCTGCTCGGCCTTGAAGTTTTCGATGCCGAGATAATATTCAGCACAATCAATCAGAGCCTGCATCGGCACCAAACCGATTACTTCACTGCCCACTACTGATACGCCATAGCGGGCGGCTTCCATACGCACCATTTCATGCGCACGATATACGGCAGTTTTGGTATAGTCTGTCAGATTCATGGATACCTGCACGATACCACGGTCGGTCAATTCCACACCCATAGCTTTGCAGAAGCGCAAACCACCACCGATGAAGCGCACTTTCTTGGCGATGGCATCAGCAATAGAGAGGTCGTTGGTATTTAAGTTTACGTTATAAGCTACCAGCGGCATGCGTGCACCTACAGCCACAGTACCGGCAGTCGGGTGACGGTCGGCGGGACCGAAGTCGGGATGCCATTCGTCTTCATGAATTTTTTCGGCCATGCCTTCGAATTCACCTTTGCGAATTTTGGCGAGGTTTTCACGGTGCGGAGCGGTGGCAGACTTTTCGTATAGGAATACAGGTACTTTATACAGTTCACCGATAGCTTTACCCACTTCCTGCGATAGGGCAATGGCATCTTCAGCCGTCACATTCTTAATGGGGATGAAAGGGATTACATCCACAGCACCCATACGAGGATGCTGACCTTCGTGTTTATTCAAGTCAATTAGTTCCACAGCTATACCCACGGCTTCCAGTACAGCTTCTTTCAGCGGTTCGGGTTCGCCCACCACGGTGACAACGAGACGGTTGTGG
>CAMFNC010000228.1 GCA_945965245.1 uncultured Porphyromonas sp.
ACCATCGATATAAATTTGCAAAGCTCCGTTGCCCAACCTGCGACTAAATCCGTCGGCGTATCCGATAGGGATGATGGCGATGCGTCCGGCTTGTTTCATTTCGCCACGACAGCTGTACCCCACGTATTCGCCGGCTGCCAGTTCTTTGATTTGGAGGACGGTGGTGGTCAGTTTAACGGCAGGATGGATAGTTCGATTGGTTACGGGATCTATGCCGTAAAGCCCCAGTCCTAGCCGCACCATATCGAAGTGATAATGGGCAAAACGGGCCATGCCGGCGGTATTGAGGATGTGCCACAGTGGTTTATAGCCCAAAAGGTCTGTGAGGTGCTGTGCCATGCTGCGGTAGGTGTCTATCTGTCGCTGAGTAAAGGCATCCAAGGCGGGGGTGTCTGCAGCTGCCAGATGACTGAAGATACTGGCCACACGCACTTCGGGATGCCGGCGCAGAAACTCCGTCAGGGCATCCATTTCTTGTGGCATGAAGCCGAGGCGGTGCATGCCGCTATCGCATTTGATGTGGATGTCGAAAGGCTCGGCCTGTCCTTTTTTACTGAGGGCATCGCAAAGGGAATGCAGGAGCGGGAGGCTGTAAACTTCGGGTTGTAAGCCATTTTCGATGAGCGTATCCCATGAGTTTTCTTCGGGGTTCATCACCAAAATGGGACAATGTATGCCCATGTGCCGGAGCATTTTACCTTCGTCCGCCACCGCCACCGCCAGGTAATCCACGTGCGACTCTTGCAGAGTGCGTGCCATTTCGAACGAACCCAGTCCGTAACCTTCGGCTTTGATCATGCAGACCATTTTGCAGTCGGCCGGTAGCATGGCGCGGTAGTGTGCCAGATTTTGGCGGATGGCGGTCAGATCCACCTCCAAAACGGTCTGATGCTGCTGGCGTACCAATCGCTCGCTGAGTACTTCGAAACCGAAACAGCGTGCCCCTTTGATGAGTATGCAGCTGTTGTGCAGTTCGTCCAGCCACCCAGAAGCCACCAAAGCACCGATGTTGGGATGGAAGGCGGCGTGGATACCGTCGAAAGCCGATTGGCAGGCGGTTATCTCTTCGCCGATGCCCCAGAAACGACGCACGCCATAGCGCAGCAGTAGGTCACGCACTCGGTTGTAGAGCTCGGGGGCGGGCATGCCGGACTCATAAATATCCGACAGCACCACCACACTGTCGGCACCATTGGCACGACAGCGGCGTTGCTGAAAATCCAGAGCCACCTCCAGCGACATGAGGTCATTGCTGTATGAGTCATTGATGATGGAGTTATTGTGATAGCCATTTTTGAGTTCCAAGCGCATCTCCACCGGTTTCAATGCCTGGAATAGTTCGCCGGCGTCCAGCATTTCGGGGCAGAGCAATCCCATCAGTGTGATGCAGTGCAATACGTTTTCGATGGAGGCACGGTCTGTGAAGGGGATTTCGATGGTATGGGTGCGGGCATTGCAAACCAACTCTATGTATGTGCCATTGGCACGGATTTCCTCTTTGGAGATGAATACATCGGCCTCTGCATCGTGACGGCTATAGCAGAAAAGTGAAGCCTTCGGGCGCATATCGTGCAATACGGGGATAATGGCGGTATCGTCGGCATTATAGATGAGAAATTGCGCTTCGCGTGCCAGTTGGAGTTTTTCTTGCAGTTTCTCCTGCATCGAACTGAAATTTTCTTGGTGCGCACTGCCGATACCTGTCAGTATGACATGAGTGGGATGAATGATTTGTTGCAGTCGGTTCATTTCGCCGGGTTTGGAAATGCCGGCTTCGAAGATGGCCAAATTGTGATGGCGGCTCATCTCCCAAACGGAAAGAGGTACACCCAGTTGTGAGTTGAAACTTTTTGGAGAGCGAATGATGCGATAGCGGTCGTGGAGCAGTTGATAAAGAAATTCCTTGACGATGGTTTTGCCATTGCTGCCCGTAATGCCCACCACGGGATAACTGTATAGGCTGCGCTTGTATGCCGCCAAAGTTTGTAGCGCAGTCAGCGTGTCTTCCACTACCAGAAAATCGGCTTCAGGATATAACTTCCGATAGTTCTCCAGCGGTTCGCTGATTAGGAAGTTGCGTAGTCCGCGGTTATACAACTCGGCTATATAGCGGTGCCCGTTGCCCGAAGGAGTTACCAAGGCTATAAACAAGGCGTGTGCCGAAGGGGCTGCCGAACGGCTGTCTGTGAGCAGCCCATCAATGACCCGATTGTGTTGAATGTAAAAATCCAGCGGCTTCAGTATCCGAACCGCTTCCATCAAAGTGCTCATAATGATGCTATCAAAGAGTTGAGTTCCTGCGGCAGACATACGGCAGGGTATTGCTGACGCAGAGTCAGAAGTATATGTTGCAGCCGTTCGCGTCTCATTTCGTCTTCCCATGTATTGGCATGCAAGGGGCGGTGGCGATATTGTGCCAAAGCATTGCGAACGGATTGGGTGATGTGCTTGTCGTCCGGCAGAAGCCAATCCTGCTCCAGTCGCTCGGCAATGATTTTTTCGGTAATGGGTGCCGGATGCGCAAGGTCATCGGTATAGAAGCGATAGTCGCGCAATTCGTCCATCACGATTTCGTATGCCGGGAAGTAGTGCACCCGGTGAGAGAAAGCCTCCGTGAGCTGCTCGTTGAAGAGCATCAGCGTGGATTTGCTGAGTTGATTGGCGTGCACTCCGTCCCGTAGATGGCGGATGGGGCTGATGGTGGTGATGATGTGCAGCGTGGGGCGGATGGATAGCAGGCGCGTGATGAGAGGCAGCCAGCGGTCGAACAATTCGTTTGCCGATGCCCGGCGGCGGATAAAATGCTGTTCGGGCAGTTTGTGGCAATTGGCCGCCACCATGCCACCGGTGCCATCGTTTTGCCGTAGGCGATAGATGTATGCCGTGCCCCAAGTCAAAAGGAGATGGTCTGCCTGCATCAGAGCTTCACGGCCTGAGTAAAATGCTGCTTGGATGGCATGGAGCGTATCGTTGGCATCCGGATGGCTGAAAGAACCATGATGGCAGAAGGAAGCGTACAGCCCGTTGTGATAAATCAGTTCGTCTGCCGAGAACTCTTTGTTGTCGAGCAAACGTTCTATGGCATCGGCTATGGAAAGCGGATTGTATAGTATGCCGAACGGATTGATACAGATGCGGTATCCGCCCTCTCGCAGATATTGCCCCATGGCATCACTGAAGCAAGAGCCCCACGAACAAACCTGTTGCCCCAGTTGCAAACGGGGAGTAATGGGGGTGGGGGGTATGGATGTGGAGAGCTTGACAGACATGATGCTTGCCGGCATAAGGTGATGAATGGGGATTATCCCTGTTTGCTGACTCTCTTCAAGCCATCGGGGTCTATGATTTTGATTTTTCGCCCATCCAAGGCGATAATCCGTTCGGAGGCAAAGAGAGAGAGCGTGCGGATGGCATTGCTGGTGGTCATATTGCTGAGTGCAGCCAAATCTTCGCGGCTCAGGTATATGTCCAGTGTGGCACCATCATTTTCCAGACCATAATTGTGCATCAGGAAAATCAGCGTTTCCGCCAAGCGTCCGCGCAGGTGTTTTTGTGTAAGGCTGATGGTGCGGTCTTCGGCTTCGCCCAATTCCGTGGCCAAAGATTTGAGGAAAAAGCGTGCCAAAGCAGTGTTGGATTGCAAAAGCAAGTTTACGGTAGTTACGGGCAGCTGCAAAACCTCGGAAGATTCGAACACTTCGGCGGTGGTTTGTGAGGGTTGGTCTGCAAAGAAAGGACGGATGCCGAAGAACTGTCCCGGCTTGATCATACGGGTAATGTAGAGTCGGCCGCCGATGCCGTGTCTGAACATCTTTACTTTGCCCCGACTTAAAAAATTGAGATATTCCACCGGTTCGCCCTCTTGAAAAATCAGAGAGCCACGGCGGCATTCCTTGATTGTAAGATTTTGGGATATAATGCTTCGCTCCTCATCATTTGCCAATAGCGGCCAAATGGGCGTTAGCTTCTCAGCCGGCGTCTTGGCTTTGGTTGCAGATGTGCGTAGTGAGTGTTTCACACTCTTGTTCTGTTCAGATATTTTAATCATATAATGTCTCTTTGTCTCTAACCCCAAAACCGCATTCTGTTTCTTTGTGAGCTAAAAACATGTTAAATAACATACAAATCGTACAAATTTACATTAATTTTTAGATAGATATATCAAAAAAACTTCGGAATAGATATTGCCCATCCCAATCATTGCCGCAGCACATCGTTTTTGTCGAATAGAAACTTATCATAACATGAGTTCGACACAAGAAAATTAAGAAGTGACGTGTACTGAAAAATTTATGCACAAA
>CAMFNC010000229.1 GCA_945965245.1 uncultured Porphyromonas sp.
TCTTCGCCATACTGATTGCTGTGCGTAATAGCTACCTCCACGTCATAACCGGATAGATGAATAATCGGATAGAGAGAATCGCCGGTCATATTGTCTTCCAATAAATCTTTCAGACCATTGCGCGACAAATACTTGGTACCGTTCAGTGTCAAAGTCAGTCCGGTATTGAGGAAACAGTAATTCTTAATCATGGCTTCCACATAGTCCTGCCTATATTCATAGTTTTTGAATAGTTCGGCATCGGGATGAAAGCGCACTTCCGTACCGGTTTCCGCTGAGTCGCAGGGCACTATATCCGTTTCTTCTATTAATTGGGCACGACTATATTTCACCGTTTTGGTCTGACCGTTAAACCATACAGTCACTTCAAACACTGTGCTCAAAGCATTCACGGCTTTGATACCCACTCCATTCAGACCCACCGATTTCTTAAAAGCCGCCGAATCTATCTTAGCTCCCGTATTCATTTTACTGGTGGCCTCCACCAACTTGCCAATGGGGATACCGCGTCCGTGGTCACGCACCACGCAGTAACCGTTAGGCTCTATGGTAATATCGATGCGTTTGCCGCATCCCATCACAAATTCGTCGATAGAGTTATCTATAACCTCTTTGAGCAAAACATAGATACCGTCATCGGCATAAGCTCCATCGCCCAATTTGCCGATATACATACCAGGGCGACGTCTGATATGCTCGTCCCACTCCAGTGTTTTAATGTCTTGTTCGGAATAACCTGCCATTTGCAAACCTTTCTGTTCTTCCATGCTCCTTTATATAGTCTTAGATCTGCTTGATGTAAACTCTTCTGGTCTTATGGTGTTTGCGCTCGAAGTAGTTCCATTGCATCTGCACAGACATATTCGTCTCCAACTCCGGATTACTTTCGGCATATACAATATTATTCTTCTGATAAATCGGTATCAGATCGTCAAAGAGTAGAGCATTCACTCCTTTATTCTGATACTCCGGTATCACTCCTATCAAATAAAAATCCATAATCGGATTTTTGCCATACATCGCTTTCATTAGATGGAAAATACCGGTGGGCCATAGCGAACCTTTGGCACGACGCAAGGCACGGCTCAGGTTGGGGATGGTGATGGCCACACCCACCACGGTATCGTCTTTCTCCCGAACGATGGTAGTGATATATTCCAATCGTACCATCGGAATATAGATTTTTACATAATAATCGATCTGTGCTTCTGACAGCTCGGAATAGCCATAGAGCACAGAATAGGCTTTATTGAGCAACCCAAAGATACGATGAGCATAAGGCATAATTTCCTTTCGGGTTCTGAACTTTACCGTTTTCAGACCGTACTTCTGACGCACAATATTGGAGATACGCAAATGTTTTTCGGGCACTTCTTTGGGCACATAGATTTTGTATTCCTTCCAATCTTGATCTTTCACGAAGCCCAAACGCTCCAATTGCATGGGATAATAAGCATAATTATAGATAGTGGCCATGGTGCCCATTTGGTCAAATCCCTGAATAAGCATACCCTCATGATCCATATCGGTAAAGCCCATGGGGCCTTGCAGCATATCTTTGCCTTTAGACTTGGCCCATCGTATCACGGCATCGAAGAGCGCATCTACCACCTTGTTGTCATTCACAAAATCCACCCATCCAAAACGTGCATGGTTTTGATTCCACGTTTCATTGGCTCGGTGATTGATGATACCGGCAATGCGTCCCACTATCTTCCCATCTTTATATGCCAAGAAGAAGGCGGCTTCGCAAAACTCAAATGCCGGATTGCGATCCTTGTCGAATGTCATCAACTCATCGTCTATCAAACCAGGTACATGATAGGGATTGTGTTTATACAACTCAATGTTGAACTTAACAAACTTCTTAAAATCAGCCTTGTCTTGAATTTGTTTGATTTCTATACTCATATTAATCCGGGTATGCAGCCGTGTGAAGCCCTAAAAACGGCTCTTTAGCATGCTTATTTGTTATCTTTATGCACAAAAATAACCAAATAACTTCATTACATAATGGAACAAGTAACGATATATTGCAAAAACCTGGGAAGAAAGGACCAATTCCGAGAAGGAATTACCCTAAAAGAAGTGGCAGATTTCTATGAACCACTATTGGGATATAAACCCATGAGTGTCTGGATAAACAACTGCGATGCCTGCCTCATGCGCCGCATCTATGAACCGGTGGAAATATTCCTGCACGGCCTCCATCACGAAAATGGAATGAGAGCCTACGTGCGTTCACTTTTCTTTGTCATCAGCAAAGCCGTACACGACGTTCTGCCCGGATGTCATTTATATATAGAACATTCGCTAAGCAACGGCTACTACTGCGAAATCAAAAACAACCACGAAGTCACTCATGATGAAATACATCGCATCAAAGAGCACGCCCAAGCCATCATAGCCCAAGGCAAAACATTCATCGGAAACACGGTGCGCACCGAAGACGCCATCGCATTATTTCGCAGTCAGAATATGATTGACCGCTGCGAGTTACTCGAATCTTCCGGCAAAGCCTATACACATTACTACGATTTGGATGGTCACATTGACCTTTTCTATAATTGTCTAGTGCCCGACACCACATACTTGTATCTCTTCGACTTCATTCCATACGGACACGGAGCCTTACTCCGAGTGCCCAACCCCGAACAACCCAACGAACTGCGTCCGCTGGTGGAGCAACCCAAATTATACGATGCATTTGCCGTGCAGAACAAATTACTCCGCATCATCGATGCCAAATACGTGGGTGACCTCAACCGCACTATCAAACAGCATAAGGTGGGTGAAATGATTTTGGTGGCAGAGGCATTCCAAGAAAAACGCATTGCAGAAATAGCTGCCGAGATTACTCACCGCTACGAACAGGGCGTGCGTATTATCCTAATATCCGGACCTTCATCTTCGGGCAAAACCACCTTCTGCAAACGCCTGCAAATCCAACTGAAAACCAACCTCCTGCAACCCAAGAGTATTTCTCTGGACGACTATTTTGTGGATCGCACGCTCACACCGAAAGACGAAGACGGAGAATATGACTTCGAATCGCTTTATGCCCTCGACCTCTCATTTCTCAACGAACAGATGGGCGGTATCTTGCGTGGCGATACGGTTAAACTGCCCACTTTCGACTTCACCACTGGGAAACGTACTTTCCGCGGGAATGAAATAAAGTTGAACAAAGGAGATGTGCTGGTTATAGAAGGCATTCATGGTTTGAACCCCGAATTATTGCACCGGATAGACCCATCCATAACATTCAAAATCTATGTAAGTGCACTCACCGGCATCGCTTTAGATACTCACAATAGAATTCCAAGCACCGATAACCGCCTCATACGACGCATCGTGCGCGACTATAAATACCGCAATTATTCGGCAGTGGAAACCATTCGTCGCTGGCCCAGCGTAAGGCGTGGTGAAGAAAAATGGGTATTCCCCTTTCAGGAAAATGCCGATGTCATGTTCAATAGTGCATTGCTATACGAATTGGCTGCACTAAAACCCTATATAGAACCCATCCTGCGTGAAGTGCCCGAGAGCGTACCCGAATATGCCCAAGCCAATCGCTTATTGGTTTTTTTGCACTACTTCTATCCCATTCCCGAACGAATGCTGCCGGGTATTTCCCTGATACGTGAGTTCGTGGGAGGCAGTTCGTTCAAATATTAAAATCATCTTTTAGAGAAAACATGGCAGATTGGAAAGGCCGTTTGGGCGTTCTTTATAGCACCAACCCGGATTATCAATATGAAATCGAAAGCGAAGCCGAAGCCGAACTCCTTGCTCCGGCAGCCCAACGTTTGCGAGTAATGCTGGATAGGCGAAACCGCGGAGGAAAAGAAGTGACTGTGGTAACGGGATTTGTGGGTCCCGATGAAAACCTAAAAACATTGGGCAAACAATTAAAGCAACGCTGTGGCGTGGGAGGCAGCACCAAAGATGGCGAGATATTGATCCAAGGAGACAAGCGCGACCAAATACTGCGCCTGCTATTGGACATGGGTTACAAGCAAACCAAACGCCAAGGCTGATTCATCCGCCTTTCACGCATCAACACATTATTCTTCTTTAGCAATACAAACAAACTTGAAACACATTGTCCAAGGAATGTATGACATGTCCCAAAATTTTGTGCATAAGTTGCAGAAATTTTATACATAAAACAATTTCATTTTGTGCATAAAATTTATGCATCTATAAATCAAAAAGTGGCGTGTACTGAAAAACGTTGACGGCCGGAGGAGTTAAACAAAGTTTTCTCTAAAGTCCATTATGGGCTTACACACCTTACTCTTTAAGACGCCTTTCGGTTCACAGCAGCTAAACCTGCCCTCTTCCACCTCCAAGGTCGGATGCAGGCAATGTCCCACGATGCAGCGGCTGTAAGCATCCGTCCGGAGAGAAAGGTAGGCGAAGCCTCCCCGGTAGACGACGTAGGTAATATCGGCCACGAGCAATTCTCCCGGACGCTTGGGTACGAGCTTGGACTCCGTATTCACGAGGTCTTCATATCGGTACTTCTTTTTCTCTGAGTGTCAAATCGCTCTTGGGATGAGGGGATGTTTTCATCATTTGTTCCGGAAGGATTTTGTCTTCCAGTCCAACTTTACGAGGCCAATGCTTAATAAGCCCCCAGGCGATATTGTACTTCTTTTCGAGGGCATGCTTGCTGCCGGGGCTACCGAGGTACTCTTCCACGATGTGAAGACGCTCGGAGTCGGTCAAATGTCTCGACATAATTACTGTTCTTTGGACCTCTCCGACGGGCAACTTTTCAGGACACGTCAATCCTTATGGCGAACTTGCGTTTTTATCAGGTCGGTGCAGCTTCGCCGTTTTTTTGTAAATTTGTAGATTAATGGATTATGGGGCGGAAACCACTCATACTCTTATTAACCTATTATAATATGATAAAGATTTTCTCCCGAAAAAGTTTGTCGGCTCTCTGTGTTCTGCTGGTGCTGCTGTCGGCAGCCATTCCGGCATCCGCCCAGAAATCCGGTCGGCGCAATAATACTTACATGAAATACATCCGGATCTTTAGCAATGAAGCTATCCGACAAATGAAACAGCACCGTATCCCGGCCAGCATTACCATGGCGCAGGGACTTCTGGAAACCGGTGCCGGCACCAGTAGTTTGGCTGTGGAGCACAATAACCACTTTGGCATCAAGTGCCACCGCACCTGGAAGGGCAATCGCACATATCGGGATGACGACCTCAAAGGGGAATGCTTCCGCAGCTATCGCCGATGGGAAGATTCATACAATGATCACTCCGAGTTTTTGAAACAGAAACGATACAGTTCGCTATTCTCTTTGGATAAATATGATTACAAAGGATGGGCGCGCGGTTTGCAACGCTGTGGCTATGCCACGGATCGCGGCTATGCCAATAGATTGATTAAAATCATCGAAGATTACGAACTCTACTCGCTGGACAAAGGCAAATATCCGGCATGGATGGGTGGTGAAATAGCATCCGTCAAGTTGCCCAAGGAAAAAAAGAAAAACCGCCAAGTTTCGGAAAAACCGCCTCGCGAGGCTTACTTCAGCTATGGCCTGCTGTATGTATTGGCCATAGAGGGCGACACATACGGCTCGGTGGCGGAGGCTATGGGCATGAAACCACACAAGGTGGCAGCCTATAACGATGCACCGGAAGACATGGCTCTGAATGCAGGAGAAGTGGTCTATCTGCAAAAGAAGCTGAACCGTGCCGTGGAACCCTATTATACCTACGTGGTGCGTGTGGGTGACTCTATGCACAGCATTTCGCAAAAATTCGGTATCAAATTGGAAAAACTCTATAAACTTAATGATAAGGACGAAGAATATCTGCCTCTGGAAGGCGATGTGCTGCGTCTGAGATAACCTCTGAAAATCATGGACGAACGATATATTCTCCGCGGCGTATCTGCCTCCAAAGAGGATGTGCACCAAGCCATCAAAAATGTGGACAAAGGACTGTATCCGGGTGCTTTCTGCAAAATTATCCCCGACCTGCTGGGTGGAGACCCCGATTATTGCAATATCATGCATGCCGACGGTGCCGGCACCAAAAGTGCTCTGGCATATCTCTATTGGCGCGAGACGGGCGACCTCTCCGTATGGAAAGGCATTGCACAGGATGCACTAATCATGAACATAGATGACCTGCTGTGTGTGGGAGCCACAGACAACATACTGGTATCCAGCACCATCGGACGTAATAAATTGCTTATCCCCGGCGAGGTAATCTCTGCCATCATCAATGGTACGGAAGAATTGCTGGCTTCGCTACGTGCTTTGGGGGTGAATGCCTATTCCACAGGAGGTGAAACCGCCGATGTGGGCGATCTCGTGCGCACCATCATTGTGGATAGCACAGTAACCTGCCGCATGAAGCGTGCCGACGTGATAGACAACGCTCATATCGCGGTTGGCGACGTAATTGTAGGCTTAGCCTCTTACGGTCAAGCCTCCTACGAATCGGAATACAACGGCGGAATGGGCAGTAACGGCCTAACCAGTGCCCGTCATGATGTATTTGCTCATTATTTGGCCGAGCGTTATCCGGAAAGTTATGATCGTGCCGTACCCGATGAATTGGTTTATAGTGGCACACAAAAACTGACCGATGCCATGGACGGTCTGCCGGTGGACGCCGGCAAGTTGGTGCTCTCACCCACCCGCACTTATGCTCCGGTGGTCAAGAAAGTACTGGACGAGATGCGCAGTAAGATTCATGGTATGGTGCACTGTTCGGGCGGTGCACAAACCAAAATAATGCACTTTGTAAAAAACAAACACGTTATCAAGGACAATCTGCTGCCGGTTCCGCCACTCTTCGAATTGATTCGTCGCGAAAGCGGCACAGCACCCAAAGAGATGTACAAAGTATTCAATATGGGGCATCGCATGGAGTTTTATGTGCAGCCTTCGGATACCGCGCGCATTATAGAAATAGCGCAGGAGTTTGGCATCGAGGCTCAAGTAATCGGTCGGGTGGAAGCAGCAGAAAAAAATCTGCTAACGTTGGAAACACCCTACGGAACCATCGAATACGGAAACGAATAGCATACCCCCCTACCATATTATATGGCAACAATAGAAAACAACGAATTATTAGATAAGGTAAACGGGCTGCACGCTCGCTTCGAAGAAATCAGCACATTGATAGCTTCGCCGGAAGTCATTTCGGATCAAAAGCGATATGCCAAATTGAGCAAAGAATATCGGGATCTCCAAAAGATTTTGGATAAGGGTCGCGAATATCAAATGGCATTGGAAACCATTGCCGAGGGACGTGAAACCATGCAAAGCGAAAGCGATGCAGAACTGCGCGAAATGGCTCGTGAGCTAATCAACGAAAGTGAAGCTCAACTGCCCGAACTGGAAGAAGCCATCAAAATGCTGCTGGTACCTGCCGACCCGGAGGACGACAAAAATGCCGTAATGGAAATTCGCGGTGGAACCGGTGGCGATGAAGCGGCTATTTTTGCCGGAGACCTCTATAAGATGTATATCAAATACTGCGAAAGCAAAGGATGGCGCACAGAAGTAACCAGCTATACCGAAGGTACAGCCGGTGGTTTTAAGGAAATCATCTTTACGGTAACCGGCGAGGGTGTGTATGGTGTGCTAAAATATGAAAGCGGAGTGCATCGTGTGCAGCGTGTACCCGCCACAGAAACACAAGGACGTGTACACACCTCGGCAGCCACGGTGGCCGTATTGCCCGAAGCGGACGAAGTGGACGTGCAAATCAATCCGGCCGACGTGGAGATGCAAACCAGTCGTTCCGGAGGAGCCGGCGGTCAGAACGTGAATAAGGTGGAAACCAAAGTGCAACTGACACACAAACCCACGGGCATCGTGGTGGTATGCCAGGAGGCACGCACACAAACGGGTAACCGCGAATTGGCTTGGCAGATGCTGCGCAATAAATTGTATGAAATTGAAATCACAAAACACAATGACGAAATAGCCAGCAGGCGCAAAACAATGGTTTCCACCGGCGACCGCTCGGCCAAAATCCGCACCTATAATTATCCGCAAGGACGTGTTACGGATCATCGTATCAATTTAACGCTTTACAATCTCTCCGCTATCATGGATGGCGATGTGCAACCCATCATCAATGAATTGATTGTGGCCGAAAACGTGGAACGTATGAAAGAAGCCGAATTATAAGTTGTTCGGATTTTTATTATCGATTAACAATACAACGAAATACTATGACAAAAGAAGAACTTTTTGAGAACATCAAGTGCAAACGCTCTTTTCTCTGCGTAGGGTTGGATACCGATGTGCGCAAAATCCCGGCACATCTGCAAGAAGACGAAGACCCTATTTTTGCCTTCAATAAACAAATTATAGATGCCACGGCAGAACACTGTATTGCCTTCAAACCTAATCTGGCTTTCTACGAAAGCATGGGGCCTTATGGCATCAAGGCTTTTGAAAAGACGGTAAATTATTTGCGTGAGCAATATCCGGATCAGTTGATTATTGCCGATGCCAAACGTGGCGATATTGGCAACACCAGCAATCTGTATGCCCGTTCTTTCTTTGAAAACACAAATGTGGATGCACTGACCATTTCGCCCTATATGGGTTCGGACAGCGTGTCTCCGTTTTTGCTATATCCCGGTAAATGGGTGGTGCTGCTGGCACTCACTTCCAACGCCGGAGCACAAGATTTTCAATTAATGAAAGATGAATCCGGCGAATGCCTATTCGAGCGCATATTGCGCATCTCACAGACTTGGGAAAACGCAGACCGTCTGATGTATGTGGTGGGAGCCACCAAGGCGCAGATGCTGGAGCATGTGCGCGCCATCGTACCCGACAGTTTCTTGCTGGTACCGGGCATCGGTTCGCAAAACGGCAGTTTGGATGAAGTGGTGAAGTATGGTATCAACTCCACTTGCGGATTGATTGTTAATGCTTCGCGCAGCATTATCTATGCCGATAACAGTGAAAACTTTGCCCGATATGCCGCCGCCGAAGCGGCACAGCTGCACAGCCAGATGGAAGACGCCTTAATCAAAAACGACTTGATTTAATGAAAACTGCTTTTTCTGCTGCACAAATTGCCGCCATACTGAACGGTTCGGTGGAGGGTAATGCCCAAGTGATGGTAAGTTCGTTCGGCAAAATCGAAGAGGCTGTGGCCGGCGACTTAACTTTCCTCTCAAACCTCAAATACGAGGCTCACATCTATACTACCAAGGCATCCGCCGTTCTGGTTAATCAGACGTTCAAACCCGCCAAACCGATTGCTGCCACACTGGTTCGTGTACCGGATGCTTATGCCGCTTTAGCACAACTTTTGCAGCTGGTACAGCAAAACGAACAAGCCGGTGTGCCGGTGGGAATCCATCCCACAGCTGTGGTGGCGGAAGGAGTGGAAATTCCTGCAGATGTATATGTGGGAGCGTATGCTTGTATAGAAAACGGAGCACAAATTGCCTCCGGATGTCGCATTTATCCGTATGTATACATAGGAGAGGATGTACAGTTAGGTTCCGATACAATTATCTATCCGCACGTGACAATCTATCATGGTGTCAAGGTGGGACGTAAATGCATCATTCATGCCGGCGTAGTGCTGGGAGCCGACGGTTTCGGATTTGCACCGGAAAGCGATGGCTATCACAAAATACCCCAACTGGGAGGCGTAATTGTAGAAGATGATGTGGAAATCGGAGCCAATACTTGCATTGACCGTGCTGTAATGGGCAATACCATTATCCACAAGGGAGTAAAATTGGACAACCTTATTCAGGTGGCTCATAACTGCTCGGTGGGATGCCATACGGTAATGGCGGCTCAAACCGGAATGGCAGGTTCGTCGCAAGTGGGCGAATGGTGTCAGATTGGCGGCCAAGTGGGCATTGCCGGACACCTCAAGGTGGGCAATCGGGTAAGTGCAGGTGGTCAAACAGGCATTTTGGGCAATATTGCTAATGGAAAAACCATCATGGGTTCGCCTTCGATGGAGGCATCCAAGGCTATGCGCACCTATGTACAATTGAGCCGTTTGGGTGAATTGGAGCAACGCATCAAGCAACTGGAAAAGGCATTGAAAGAAAACAACAAATAATATCAGAATACGACATGAGACCAAAACAACAGACACTGGGTGGCAGCTTCAGCGTACACGGCAAAGGGCTGCACACGGGGCTGGACATTGAACTAACCATCAGCCCGGCTCCCGAAGGTACTGGCCGTGTGATTCGCAGAGTGGATGTGGAGGAAAAAAACGAAATCCCCGCACTTTCCGAATTTGTGGTGGCCACAGAAAGAGGAACCGTATTAGGAAAAGGAGAACTCACCGTGAGCACCGTGGAGCATGCCATGGCCGCTCTATATGCCATGAATGTGGATAACTGTTATATGGATGTGAATGCTCCGGAATTCCCGATTCTGGATGGCAGTTCGAGATTTTATATTGAAAACATCCAAAAAGTGGGTGTGGTGGAACAACATTTTCCGGCCGATGAATATATCGTAATGCATCGTCAGGAGGTAACCTCCGGAGCATCCAGAATCCTACTTTTGCCGGATGATCGGTTCGGCATTGATGTGCATATCAGTTATGATTCTCCCATCTTAGGTAATCAGTATGCCGAATTGGATGATTTGAATAAATTTACTGAAGAGATAGCCGATGCACGAACTTTTGTCTTTGTGCGCGAAATCGAGCCACTCCTAAAACTTGGTTTGATTAAAGGCGGAGATTTGGACAATGCATTGGTTATCTATGACAAGGAATTGCCTCAAGAACAGATAGACGACATCTGCCGCACAGTGGGCGTGCCCACAAAGCAAGTTTCGGAATTTGGCTATATCAATAACCGTCCACTGAAATACACCAATGAGCCGGCACGCCACAAGTTGCTGGATATTTTGGGGGATTTGGCTCTCATCGGCCGTCGCATCGTGGGACGCATTATCGCCCAAAGCCCTGGCCATACCATCAATAATCAGATGGGTCAGGCCATCCGCAAAGAAATCAAACAAAATGAATCTCAAGCACCACTCTATGACCCATGTCAAGAGCCGCTAATGGATGTCAATCGTATCCGTGAATTGCTTCCACATCGCTATCCATTCCTATTAGTAGATAAAATCATTGATTTGGGACAACACGAAATAGTGGGCGTGAAGAATGTTTCGGGTAATGAACCTTTCTTCCAAGGTCACTTCCCGGAAGAACCTGTAATGCCAGGTGTTTTGCAAGTGGAAGCCATGGCACAAGTGGGCGGCATTTTAGTGCTTAATTCTGTGGACGATCCCGAGCGCTACTCTACCTATTTCCTAAAGATTGATAATGTGAAGTTCCGTCGCAAGGTGGTTCCGGGCGATACGCTGCTCTTCAAATTGCGGATGCTGACTGAAATCAGACGTGGCGTGGCCAATATGCGCGGTCTGGCTTTCGTGGGCGACAAACTGGTATGCGAAGCTGAATTCATGGCACAGATAATCAAAAACAAATAATTTCCATATAGAACAAACAGATTTTAATGTCTAAAGAATCACTTATCAGCCCATTGGCTGTGGTGCATCCAAATGCACAATTGAGCGAAAACGTGCGTGTAGAGCCGTTTGCCGTAATAGACGATAACGTAGTTATCGGTAACGATACCATCATTCACTCACATGCCATCGTGCGCGGCGGTGCCCGCATTGGTCACCACTGTCAAATACACCCCGGAGCCGTAGTGTCCAATATACCCCAAGATTTGAAATTCGTGGGTGAAGAAACGGTTGCTATTATTGGCAACTATACCACCATTCGCGAATGTGTTACGGTAAATCGAGGAACCAAAAGCCGTGGTCATACGATTATCGGCGATTACTGTCTGCTGATGGCCTATTCGCACGTGGCACACGACTGCGAATTGGGTAATCATATCATCATCGGTAATGCTACACAGATAGCCGGCGAAGTGGAAATAGCAGATTATGCCACCATTAGCGGTGGCGTTTTGGTGCATCAGTTTACACGTATCGGTACACAAGTGATGGTACAGGGAGGCTGCCGTTTTTCCAAAGATGTGCCTCCGTTTACCTTAGTGGGTCGCGAACCGACCGTATACTGCGGTATCAACATCGTGGGTTTGCGTCGCAGAAACTATACGAACAATCAGATTTATGTCATCAACGATATTTACCGCACCCTGTATCAACGTGGCTTAAATAATTCTGAAGCCATCGAAGTCATCAAGGCCGATTTTCCCGATTCTGAAGAACTTCGCATTATCTTGGACTTCATCACATCCAGCAAACGAGGTATCATTCGCGGAAATTTGGAATAACCCCGTAAAAGCGATATGAAAAAGATATTCACAGCCGCCCAGATGGCTCAATTGGATCGTATCACTCTGGAACAAGAGCAGAT
This sequence comes from uncultured Porphyromonas sp., assembly GCA_945965245.1. GTDB lineage: Bacteria > Bacteroidota > Bacteroidia > Bacteroidales > Porphyromonadaceae > Porphyromonas. The sequence continues at coordinate 12,400 of CAMFNC010000229.1, forward strand.
GGCCGGATATGATTTGGTGGAGCGAGCTGCCCGTGCTTTCGTATATGAATTTAATCGTCATTACAAGCCTCGCCGCAACGATGTATTCATCTTTGCCGGCAGAGGTAATAATGGTGCAGATGCTTTGGCCATAGCCCGACTACTGTTAGAAGACAGCTATTCAGTCCAAGTGGTTCTATTCAATACAGAGGGCAAACTTTCGGATGAGTGTGAATATCATCGTCGCAGATTGCTGGAAGTGGAAGCTGCACACTTGCAAGAGGTACGTGATGAGTTTGCGCCTCCTGTTATGCGTGCCGAAAGCATCATCGTTGATGGTCTGTTCGGTAGTGGCCTAAACCGTCCGTTGGAAGGTGGTTATGCTGCCTTAGTTCAGTATATCAACGAGAGTGGCTTGGAGGTGGTAAGTATTGATATTCCATCCGGTATTCCTTCAGAAGAAACATGTTGGGATTTGCGTGGTCAGGTGGCTGTTCGTGCTCACCGCACATTCACGTTCGAGCAGCCCAAATTAGCGTTCTTCGTGGCAGAAAATCATGAATTTATCGGCTTAGTCCACACGCTTGCCATCGGATTAAGCGAAAGTGGCAAGGAGCAAATTGATAGCGATTTCTATCAAGTTTCGGACTTGGATATGGCACGTGCCATCAAGCCGCGCAATAAATTTGCTCACAAAGATCATTTCGGTCATGCCTTGCTTGTGGCCGGAGGCAAAGGCCACATGGGGGCGGCCTGTTTGGCTGCTCAGGGTGCAATGCGCAGTGGTGTCGGATTGCTTACGGTACATCTGCCGGCGTGCGGCGAGGCTGTTATGCAAACCGTGATACCCGAAGCGATGACCGAGGCGGATATGGAGCAATCGGTAATCTCCGGGGTGCCACAACCCAATAAATATGCCGCAGTGGCAGTGGGACCGGGTATCGGAACCGATGAAACTCAACACATGATGCTGGAGCAACTCATCCTTTCCACACAGAAACCCATGGTACTGGATGCCGATGCACTCAATATCATTGCTGCACACAGCGAATTGTTGGATCATCTACCTGCCGGCAGTATCCTCACGCCACACATGCGGGAGTTGGAGAGACTGACCACTTTTTGCAATAATGACTTCGAGCGTCTGCACCAAGCACGTGCTTTGTCTGTCAATCATAATGTGTATGTGGTGCTCAAAGGTGCTTATACAGCCACGTGTATGCCGAGTGGCAAAGTGGTATTCAATTGTACCGGAAATCCGGGTATGGCCACGGCCGGAAGCGGCGATGTGCTAACAGGTATCATTTGCGGATTATTGGCGCAAGGCCATCCTCCCTCCACTTCTGCCGTTTTGGGTGTATACTTGCATGGATTGGCCGGCGATATATATGCAGGCAGATATTCACAAGCCAGCTTGACCGCAGGCGATATTCCACGTTATTTGGGTGAAGCCTATAAACAACTTATAGAAGAATAACACCACACAGTCCATCCCAATAGAAAGCGGGGAGCAAGATCTAAACATCTTACTCCCCGCTTTCTGTTTGATAATTTTCCTTTTATCCTTGACGTTGGTCTATCATGGCTAACAATTCGTCCAGCATCTTACGATTGTTTTGCAGGCGG
>CAMFNC010000230.1 GCA_945965245.1 uncultured Porphyromonas sp.
GGGAGGAGGATTTTGCAGACGCCCGAAAGTTGCGCCGATAAGAATGGCAGGAAACGGCAATAATTCTCTATCTTTGTGATAAATGCGGTCTTATAAAGACAGCATTGCAGCAGAGAATCATTCATCAATAAATTGTATCCATGAAGAAAGTATTAATTACTCTAAGTGCATTACTTATGCTTACAGCCTGCGGTGGCGGCGGCAAAAAAGCTGGCAGCCAACACGAAAATCCGCTGTTGAGCCCCAGCTCATTGGAACTGCAAGCTCCGGATTTTTCTAAAATTTTACCGGAAGATTTCATGCCCGCCTTTGAAGAAGGTATGAAACAGCAAAACAAGGAAATCGAAGCTATTGTCAATAACTCCGAGGCTCCCACCTTTGCCAATACCATAGAGGCTATGGAAAAAACCGGTCAGTTGCTCACACGCACCTCATTGGTGTTCTTTGGCCTGAGCGGAGCCGATGCCACGGATGAAATCCGCAAAATCGAAGAGGAAATCTCTCCTAAGTTGGCCGCTCATTCCGATGGTATTTTCCTGAACGACAAACTATACCAACGCGTTAAAACCGTATATGAAGTCGAAAACGGCAAGTTGGAGGGTGAGCAGGCCAAGCTGCTCCAAGTGTATTATGATCGCTTTGTGCGAGGCGGTGCCAACCTAGACGAAGCCGGTAAAACTCAACTGAAAGCTATCAACAAAGAGATGGCAGAGCTGACAACCAAATTTGGTAATATGCTTACCGATGCCACCAAAGAGGCCTCTGTCTATGTGGATAATAAAGATCGCCTGAAAGGTATGACCGATGAGGAAATCGAATCCGCAGCCCAAGCAGCCGAAGCCGATGGCAAAAAGGGCCTGTACAAGTTGGGTATTACCAATACCACGCAGCAGTCTGTTTTGGTCAAGCTGGACGACCGCGATCTGCGCAAGCAGGTTTTCGAAGCCTCCATTCACCGCTGCGACCAAGGCAAGTATGACACCCGTCAAATGATTTTGCGCATGGCGGAATTGCGTGCCAATAAAGCTCAATTACTGGGTTTCAAGAACTACGCCGAATGGAACCTCCAAGACCAAGTGGCCAAGACACCCGAACGTGTGGACGCTTTCCTGCGCGGTTTGGTGAAAAACTATGCTCCGCGTGCTGCTGCCGATGCTGCCATGCTGCAAACGTATGCTCGCCAGACGGCAGGCGAAGACTTTGTGCTGGAAGCATGGGACTGGGATTACTATGCCGAAAAGATGCGTGCCGAACAGTTCGGTATCGACGAAAAGACCATCAACGAATACTTCGAAATGGACAAAGTGCTTCAAGATGGAGTATTCTATGCAGCCAACAAGCTCTATGGCATGACTTTCAAGGAGCGCACCGATCTGCCCGTATATCAGAAAGACGTGCATGTATATAATGTATATGATGCAGACGGTTCGCTGATGGCTATTTTCTATACAGACTTCTATCGCCGCGATACCAAGAGCGGTGGCGCATGGATGAGCAATTTCGTGGAGCAGAGCCATTTACTGGGCACCAAGCCGGTGATTTATAACGTGATGAACATCGAGAAGCCTGCCGATGGCAAGCCCACTTTGATTTCATGGGATCATGTAACCACCATGTTCCACGAATTCGGTCATGCTTTGCACGGCCTTTTTGCCAACCAGCAATATCCTATGCTGAGCGGTACGAATGTAGCTCGCGACTTTGTGGAAATGCCTTCACAGTTCAACGAGCATTGGGCTTCTTATCCCGAAATCTTCGATAACTTTGCCAAGCATCACAAGACCGGTGAACCTATGCCCGGTGAACTCAAAGACAAGTTCATGCAGTCTCTCACATTCCTCTCTTCTTATGCTTTGGGCGAAAACCTTGCTGCCGTAACCTTGGATATGGGATGGCACAAACTGGCTGCCGGACAGAAAGTGGAAGATGTGGATGCTTTTGAGCAAGCTACACTCAAGGATATGGGATTGCTCAACGCCCAAATTCCGCCCCGCTACCGCAGCACCTACTTCCGTCACATTTGGAGCAACGGCTATGCCGCCGGCTATTATGCTTATCTCTGGAGCGAAGTGATGGACCAAGATACTTATCAGTGGATGGTCAAGAATGGCGGTCTGACTCGCGAAAACGGCGATAAACTGCGCAAGAGCTTACTCTCCATCGGTAATACTCGCGACTTCAACGAAGCCTTTACCGAATTGACCGGGAAGGCTCAACCCGACGTAAACAGCTTGCTGCGTGGTCGCGGCATCCTGAAGTGATTTATCGGGAGTATTAAACTATTCGGAGGCTGTATCGGACTGATGAGTTCGGTGCAGCCTCTATTGTTTTATGGCACAGGGTGACCGGTACCGACCCTATACCACTCATGTCCTTGTGCAGGGTGCTTTTGTGCGACCGTATTGTTTGATTAACTTTGTGGCATAAATATTACAAGCACTCGATTCGTTACTAATATTAGTTGCGAACTTTTTATCAGAGATAACTTATGAATTGGAAAAAGTTTAATCTGGTCAATAATGTGATCGGCTGGGTGGTGTTTGCCATTGCTGCCATCGTATATCTGATGACCATCGGCCCCACGGCAAGCCTTTGGGACTGTGCCGAATTTTTGGCTTGCGTAAATAAATTGGAAGTGGGACACCCTCCCGGTGCTCCTTTCTTTATGTTGGTCTATAATATTATAACCAATTTTACGTCCGATCCCACTCGTGTGGCGGTGATGGCCAATGCCACCAGCGCATTGCTCAGTGCATTCACAATTCTTTTCCTCTTTTGGACCATCGGACACATGGCACGGCGCATTATTGCTCCGGATGTGCGTCCGCATGATTTGCGCCCTGCACGCACAGAGCTTACACTCACCGAAAGTCTTCTTATATGGGGTTCGTCGGCTGTGGGAGCATTGCTTTATACATTTACCGATTCGTTTTGGTTCAATGCCGTGGAAGCCGAGGTTTACGCTTTCAGTTCTTGGTTTACGGCATTGGTCTTTTGGTTGATGTTTAAGTGGGAAGAACGCCACGAACAGCCACGCTCGGATAGATGGCTGGTGCTGATGGCCTATTTCATGGGGTTGAGTATCGGTGTGCACTTGCTGAACTTGCTTTGCATCCCAGCCATGGCTCTGATATATTATTACAAACGCTATCGCAACCCGAATATGAAAGGTGCCATCATCACGTTGCTGCTCTCATTTGTGATGATTGTGATTATGATGTATGGTATCATTCAGGGGGTGCCCAAAGTGGGCGATGCTTTTGACCGCTTCTTTGTCAATAGTGTGGGGATGCGCTTCAATTCGGGCTTATATATTTATCTTATTCTCCTTGCGTTAGTATTGGGTGGTACGCTTTATCTGACGGACTGCGCCTCCAAAAACCGCAAATATGCCGATAAGCCGATGCGTTTGGGCATTCTGCTCAGCGTGATGCTGATGGGTATTCCGTTCCTTGGCTCCGGCATTTGGATTGGTATCCTGCTGAGTGCTGCTTTGGCTGTCTATCTGTTTGGTAAAAAAATGCTGCCCATCAAGTGGTTGCACACCATCCAACTATCGCTGGTGGTGGTTATGATTGGATTTTCCACATACGGTGTTATTTTGGTGCGTGCCGTGGCAGATACGCCGATGAACGAAAACGACCCCGGCAATGCACTTACTTTGCGTAAATATCTTGCTCGCGAACAGTATGGCAGTGTGCCTCTGATATACGGTCCCAGTTTTGCCAGCCGTCCCGTGGCAATAGAAAAAGACGGTGAGGTATATGGCGAGGCTCCCAAAGCAAATCCCGGTGACCCCGACCGCTATATCAAGTATTACGACAAAAATCGCTACGTTTATCCCGAAGGCTCGCAGATGCTCTTCCCACGCATCCACTCGCCCAAACCGGAACATATTCAGATCTATAATACATGGATGGGTCGCGCATACGATGATTATTCGCTGCCCACATTCGGTCAGAATGTGCGCTTCTTCTTGAGCTATCAGGTCAATTTTATGTATTGGCGATATTTCCTATGGAATTTTACCGGACGTCAAAACGATATTCAGGCCGATGGCAGTATGCTGCGCGGTAATGCCATGACGGGCATTCCTTTCATTGATAATATTTTCTTGGGTGATACGTCCGATATGCCAGCCATGACTACCGAAAACAAAGGACATAATATCTATTATATGTTGCCATTGCTGCTCGGTTTTTTGGGCATCGCATTCCAGTTGCTCCGTGGACGCCGTGGCGTACAGAGCTTTTGGATTACTTTTATCCTCTTCTTTATGACCGGGTTGGCGATTGTGTTGTATGTCAATCAGACGCCCATGCAGCCACGTGAACGCGACTATTCGTATGCCGGTTCGTTTTATGCCTTCTCCATTTGGATTGGTTTGGGTGTGGCAGGATTGTGGATGCTATTGCGCAAGCTCAAGCTGAAAGATGTGCCGGCAGCATTGCTGGCTTCGGCTCTCGGTTTGATAGTGCCTATTCAGATGGCAGGGCAGAACTGGGATGACCACGACCGCAGCGGACGCACCATTGCCCGTGACATGGGTATCAATTATTTGGAGAGCTGCGAACCCAATAGTATTATCTTCTGTTTTGGCGATAATGATACTTTCCCGCTGTGGTATATGCAGGATGTGGAGGGGCTGCGCCGTGATGTGCGCACCGTAAACTTGAGTTACTTGGGCGGTAATTGGTATTGCAAGTCGCAGCAACGCGATATCTATGAAACCAAAGCACTGAAGATGCCTTTCCTGACTCCGGAGTTCCTCTCGCACAATGAAGTGGTGGAGATAAAGCCGGAAGTGTCTATCATGCCGCTGGCAGATGCCCTGAAGACTGCCACCACCGGCGAGGCCAAAACCCTGTCTACCGATGTGCTGATGGCTAAGGTAAACCGTGCCCGAGTGATGAAACAGGTACCTGCCAATATGCAACATCTGGTGCTGGACGAACTGCCCATTTCCGAACGAGGCAAGAGCTATTTGGGATTGGACGGACTGGGCATATTGGATATTATGCTTGGCAACGATTGGGAGCGGCCTATTTATTGGACCGTGGGTAGTCCGCGTGACGGATTTTCCAATCTCGGCAATTTCCAGGTGCAAACCGGTATGGCTTGGCATCTGCTGCCTGTGGATTTGCGTCGTGACAGCGTGGCGGTATCGCCTATCAACGTGGAGCGCACTTATGATTTGATTATGAATAAGTTCCGCTGGGGTGGCGCCGAAAAACCCGATACATATATGGATATGACCTGCCGCAATACGCTCAAGAGCTACCGCAGCGCACTATTTGTGCCGCTGGCTGCCGAACTGATTAACCGCGGCGATATGAAGCGTGCGCAAAACGTATTGGGCAAATGTCTGCAATCTATTACTGCTCAATCTGTTCCGCACGATGAATCCAGCATCTATCTGGTGAATTGTCTTTACCGTGCAGGCATGAAAAAGCAGGCGGAAGAAGTGGCCGGTCATGTGGCACGCCACTTGATGACCAAACTGGACTGGATGTTTGGATTGGTAACCAAAAAGACGGATGCCTTCCTCGGTTTGATGAGCATGGGCGAAGTGGAATACGACTTGCACAGTGCGCTCGAGTTGGTGCGTATCTGTCACGCTCATGACAGCCGGTTGATGGACGGCTATGTGCCTCGCCTGAGTAGCTATATGAAGCTGATTCAGCCAGAAGAAGCCGCCGAGCAACCGGCTTCGCTCCAGAACGCTGCTGATACCTCCGTTGCCGATACGGTGCATGAGTAAGTATAATCGCAAGTCTGACGAAAGGGGCAGTTCGCTGCTCACCGAGTCCCTCATCGAGCGGTTTATCTGTCAGGTGCCGCTCTTCTATCGTGCGCTCATTCCCGGTGGTCGCTGGTGCATCCCTGCTTATCGAGGTAAGTGTGTGTATCTGACATTCGACGATGGACCCATTCCCGAGATTACTCCTTGGGTTTTGGACCAACTCGATATGTTGGGCGTCAAAGCCACATTCTTTTGTGTGGGCGAAAATGTACGTCGTTACCCTGAACTTTTCGAGGAAATCAAACGGCGAGGACATCAAGTGGGCAATCACACCTTTCATCATATCAAAGGATTGGAACACAACACTCACGGCTATATCGAAGATGTGGAGCTGGCCAATGACCTGATTCATTCACGCTATTTTCGTCCGCCGCATGGCCATCTGCTCTTTCCGCAGGTACGTGAATTGGGGCGGCGATACGAAATTATCATGTGGGATGTGATTACGCGCGATTACAATCGCCGTCTCACTCCCGAACAGGTTTTTCACCCCGTACAACGATATACACGCAATGGCTCCATTATTGTCTTTCATGACTCCCTCAAAGCCGAGAAGAATATGCGTGCCGTGATGCCTCGTGCCGTACGCTGGCTCCAAGAGCAGGGTTATACCTTCTTGCGCATCGGCGACATCTGACATGGGATTCATGGGAATATGAAATCATGGAAACTTATTTCTTAGCTCTTTATATCTGGTTGTCTGCCATCAATATCTCTTTTCGGGACATCGGCACGGATACCACTCCCTATGTGCCCACGGCAAGTGTTCCCTCCATCTTGGCGCAGTCTGTGCAAGACGGTTTGGCAGAAGAGTTAGAGGCGTATGCACCAACTTCTGAGCATGAGCGTGCAGAAGGCATTGCCCGCGCTTGTAGCGCTTATGTGCATCGCAAACTGACCTTTACGACTCGCAACCGACTTAATCGCCAACAAGGAAACTGTACGTTGTATGCCGACTATCTGGCGCATCTCATCAATCATTACTATCGCAAATACTGCCTTCCCGATTATCGGGCTGAGGTGACATACGGACAGATTGTGGGTAAAGACGACCTGATAAATTACTGCGATGTGATGACCGAAGCGGTTCGGAACACGGCACATCGTAATTTCTTCAAGACCCACCATTACGTGCGGGTCTTCCATCGCCGGCAGCTGCTTTTTAAAGTGGATGCCTCCCTTGCCAAAATCATTCGCGAGCGAAATCCCTCCTAACCATCCAAATCCTAAAGATGAATTCCTTTACACTGCATATCTTGGGCTGCGGCAGTGCCACTCCAACCACGTTGCACTGGCCATCGTGTCAGATACTGGAGCTGCGTGGTAAGCAATATATGATTGATTGTGGCGAAGGATGCCAATTCAATATGCGCAAGAGCCGACTCAATTTCGCCCGATTGCGCACCATCTTCATCAGCCATTTGCATGGCGATCATTGCTTCGGACTTCCCGGCTTGCTTTCCACCATGGGACTTCTGGGGCGCACCGGCACATTGCAGATATACGGCCCTGAGGGCATCGAAGAGTACCTCCGAACTTATCTGCAACTTTTCGGACAGCGTCAGCCGTTCGAAATAGAGGTACATACCGTGGATACTATCCGGCATACATGTATCTATTCCGACCCCTCATTGTCTGTCTATACGCTGCCGCTGCAACATCGTATCCCCACCTGCGGCTATCTTTTCGAAGAAAAATGTGCCGCTCGCCATCTGGATAAACTTTCTTGCGATTTTTATCAAATACCGCTGCGAGCCTATAAATCCATTCTGGAAGGTGCGGATTATACGCTTAATACCGGCGAAGTAATCCCCAACGCCCGGCTCACCACACCGGGACATCCACCCAAGCGATATGCCTATTGTTCCGATACCCGATTCTTCCCCGAATTGGCGGAATTGGTACGTGGCGTGGACTTGCTCTATCACGAAGCCACCTTTATGAATGCCGAGAAATCCCGTGCCGAAGAAACCAACCACAGCACCGCTGCCGAAGCAGCACAATTGGCACAACTGGCAGGAGCACGCGAATTGCTCATTGGACACTATTCCGCCCGTTATCTCAACAGCCAAGATTTGCTGGCGGAAGCTCAAGCTATTTTCCCCGATACCCGTGCCGCCAACGAGCAGCAGGTCATCACTTTCTAAGCGCATCATATCTTCTTTTGGCACAACGTGAACACCATCTAAACGCATCCGTTTAGATAGTGCCGGTGTACGGCTCCGGACAAGGACTGAAATTTTATGCATAAATTGAATTTGATTTATACATAAATTGCGCGCGTTTTATGCATAAAATGAAATCAATTTGTATTAGATTTTTTTTCGGTACTTCACATAAGTGCATATGATAATCCCCGACATATTTCA
>CAMFNC010000231.1 GCA_945965245.1 uncultured Porphyromonas sp.
GATCTCCAGTTTCAGCCAATTCGTGCCTAATGCTTCACGAGCCATTTCGGCCGCCAAAACAGCTTCTTTGGCAGAGCGAACACCGGAGGTATTGGGCAATAGATTAATGTGCGATTGTCGTAGCGGTTTCACCAAATCGTCAGCCGTACCCAATCCGGGTTCCACACGTTTCATGGCCACCGTTACCATTTCCGAACCGGAAGCCTCCACAGCCTGAGCCATCAGCGGAGCAGAAGAGAACTTGCCCGTACCCATAAAAAGACGGGAGTTAAAGGTCTTTCCTGCGATTTCTAATGTTTTCATTGTTTGTAAAAGTTTATGTACAAAGGGCAGCCGAATATATCGTTGGAGCTGTCCATCTCTATTTATCGAATCGTTTCTTGTATCTCCCGAATCAAAGTGCCACTTACGGCCACACCTTGAATACCGGTTTGCATCAAAAGAGGTTCATCGGCACGCGTGATACCGCCGATGGCGAATACAGGTAGCGGGGCTTTAGCTCTGTCCAATGCCGAACGGAGTCGATGATAGCCCTCTAAGCCCAAAATAGGAGAGAGATTGTCTTTGGTCTGTGTATTCCGATACGGACCCACGCCGATGTAGTCGGCGCCTTCGGCATAAGCACGCAGGGCTTGCTCCGGAGTATTGCATGTGCGGCCTATGATCATGTCATCGCCCAGTAGTCTTCGAGCCTCGTCCATTGGCATATCTGTCTGACCGAGGTGAACTCCATCGGCTTCCACCTGTCGGGCAATGTGTGTCCGGTCGTTGATGATGAAGAGTACACCGTGGCGGTTACAAATTTTGCGAATCAGATAAGCCATCTCCAGCATTTCGGTATCCGATGCGTGCTTCATGCGCAGCTGCACACACTCCACATCCAGACGGCATGCAGCCTCCACTTGCATCGGCAGCGAGGGATTGCCCGGAGCTTCGTGTGTGATAAACATTCGTCTGACTTCTGTAATCACGGGTTTTCCGGACTGTTGCTTGCCAAGCAGCGGAGAGGTAAGCAGGTTGCAGGTCGAACGCAATTGGCGGCTTACCCATAATTGAGCTTGGTCTGTCGCCTGATGCAAATCAGCCCCCTGTGCCCATGCGGCAGCCAGAGCCGTGCTGTGCGCACAACCCGTGCCATGTTTGTCGTGGCCACTACGCAGCACCGTATAGGGCATTATGTTGCCCGGCTCAATCAGATAGTCTGTGATGCAGTCGCCCTCGGCATGTCCGCCTTTGAGCACAATGGTGATGCCATATCGGAAGGATTCACCGGCTAATTGTTCCGGATCGATGTGTCCGCCAAATAGCTTTTCCGCTTCCGGAATATTGGGCGTGATTACATGTATCTGTTGCAGGATTTCCGGCAGCAAAGCGAAGTCCGAATGGAAGCAACAGCCCGTGCTACTGCGGATAATCGGATCCCACACGATGCGGATGCCGGGGAATGTGTGGTGCAGCAATTCTACCATAGAGCGCAGAGTCCAGTAGTTTTCTATCAATCCTATTTTAGCCACCGTGGGGTGAGCCGTAGCGGCGATGGACTCAATTTGATGAGCCACCTCTTCGGGCGTCATCCATCGAGTACCTTGGTATTGACGTTCGTTCTGATAGGTTACAGCCGTAACGATGGGCAGTGCACGCACTCCCCATTCAGCCGCTGTGCGTACATCAGCCGTAATGCCGGCACCTCCGCAGGGGTCTGTTCCTCCGATGCAGAGTATCTCCGGTGTGTTCAGTTCCTGCCATCGTTGCCATTCGTATCCTTTTTGCCATACATAACCCAATGCGGCAGCACCGGTAAAGCCCAGATTTATGACCTCCGGCAAGCGTTGCGGAGTGATGCCACCCAGAGCATATACCGGCGTATCACATTCAGTCAGAGCTGTGCGCAGACATTCGGTATCGAAAGAGGCAGTATATCCGCTTTTGGAAATGCTGTCGTAGATGGGGCTAAGGAAAAGGTAGCTCATCTTTTGATTTAGAGCAGCCAAATCATCTATGGCGTGGCACGAAGCCGATAAATCGCAGCCTCGCGGCAGAGCTGGCCACATGCCCGATTTCCATTCATGCTCCGGCAGGTGCAATCCTCCCAATCCGTACCGCATCACCAGCGTCTGCATGGCCATGCCGTGCAGCACAATGCGGTGGCGATAGCGTGGTTCTACACAGCGCACATACCTTTCTGTTTGCTCCACGGAAGCCTCCGGCAGTCGCAGATGCAACCGCATACAGCCGGTGGCCAGAAGGTCGTTTACCGTAGGCATATCGTCCGGTTGCAAATCGGGCGGAGTAATCAGTATCAGACGTGGCGTCTTCATGAATGCTATTGCTTTTCTTGCTGTTCGGCTTTCAACTTTTTGCGGAAGGCAATGTTGGCACGCATGGAGCAGAAGTGCTCGCCACACATGGAGCAGAAGTGAGCCTCCTTGTGTCCTTCGTCCGGCAGCGTTTGGTCATGGAATGCCAACGCCTTTTCGGGGTCAAGAGCCAGATGGAACTGGTCTTTCCATCGAAATTCGAAACGAGCCTTGCTCATCATGTAGTCGCGGAAGTAAGCCGCAGGGTGTCCTTTGGCCAAGTCGGCTGCGTGAGCAGCCAGTTTATAGGTGATAACACCCTCGCGCACATCGTCGCGGTTTGGCAATCCCAAATGCTCTTTCTGTGTCACATAACAAAGCATGGCCGTACCCATCCATCCAATCATGGCTGCCCCTATGGCACTAGTGATATGGTCATAGCCCGGTGCCACGTCCGTAACCAGCGGTCCCAGAGTGTAGAAGGGTGCGCCATTGCAATGCTCCAACTGTTCGTCCATATTTTGACGGATTTTGTGCATGGGCACGTGACCCGGCCCTTCGATGAAGCACTGCACATGATACTGTTTGCACAGTTCGGTCAGTTCGCCCAACGTATGCAGCTCGGCAAATTGTGCCTCGTCATTGGCATCGTGGATACAGCCGGGACGCAGACCATCGCCCAAAGAGATACCCACGTCATAGCGTGCGCAGATTTGGCAGATTTCTTCGAAGTGCTCGTAGATAAAGCTCTCACGCTTAAACATAGTACACCAATTGGCAATGATGCTGCCGCCACGTGACACGATACCCGTGACACGATTGAGCGTCAGAGGCACATGATGCCAGCGCAGACCGGCATGAATGGTAAAATAGTCTACACCCTGCTCGGCTTGCTCTATCAGCGTATCGCGGAATAGCTCCCAAGTCAGTTTGGATGTATTGCCTTGCACCTTTTCCAAAGTCTGATAGAGGGGCACGGTGCCGATGGGCACAGGCGAATTGCGCACAATCCATTCACGAGTTTCGTGAATATGTTTGCCAGTACTCAAATCCATCACCGTATCGGCGCCCCAACGCATAGCCCAAACGGCTTTCTCCACTTCCTCGCCGATGCTACTGGTCGTGGGAGAGTTACCAATGTTGGCGTTAATTTTTACGAGGAAGTTGCGTCCGATAATCATAGGCTCACATTCCGGGTGATTGATATTGGCAGGGATTACGGCTCGTCCGGCAGCCACCTCACTACGCACGAATTCCGGAGTGATTACTCTGGGGATTTCGGCACCCAACGGCTCGCCCGTCATGGCTTCGTATTGTGTGCGGATACGGTCGGTGAGCTGATTTTCGCGGATGGCCACATACTCCATTTCGGGCGTGATAATGCCCTGCTCGGCATAGTAACGCTGCGTGGCGCACTTACCCTCGGCTGCTGCGCGTGGGGTGGTGCATACGTGTGAATAGCGAAGCGAATCCAAAGATTTATCCGCCATGCGCTCGCGTCCGTATTCCGAACTCAAGCCTTGCAGACGAACCGTATCGCCACGCTCTTCAATCCAGTTTTCGCGCAGACGGGGCAGACCGGCATCCAGATTGACTGTATAGTCTGCATCGGTATAAGGTCCTCCCGTGTCATACACCACCACAGGCTCATTGTGCTCCAGTGACCCATCTTCCAGGCGAGTATCGGAAAGCTCGATACAGCGCATTGGCACTCGGATGTCAGGGCGTGACCCCATGACGTAAATCTTACGACTGCCGGGGATAGGTCCCGAAGTCACTTCAAATTTTTCTTTCATATCAGGTTGTTAAATTTTAATTGATAGCATACCCCGTTGATTTATAATAGATTATCCGCCATAGGTAGCTTCTATAACCACCACGTCGGCGTTTTCGGATAGCGTACATTGTGCCCAGTCGGCACGTTTGATTACCTTGCCGTTTACAGCCACGGCAATACGGCTTTCCGTCAGTCCGCGCTCTTGGAGCAGATCCGCCAGCGTGAACTCATCGGCACAGTTGATGCGTTCGTCATTGAAAAGAATGGATTTCATATCTAAAACTAAAATTATCGCACGCATGAAGCGCTTCCGCTTTTAGGTCGGAGCGTTTCCCCTTGGAGTCTTCGAAAAAAACTGGAGAATGCAGGTAGAGCCGTGGAAGAAAAAGTTTATGAGTGATTTTGGCTCGATGCAAAGACTTCTAAACGTTTCCCCACGCCGGCATTATCCGGATCGGGTCCTAAGGGTATAATCTCAGCCCTGTAAAGATGGGCACCCCCTCGTGTAGTTAAAACATTATATTACAAATATATAATTTTTTCCCATCACAATCACCTCTCCCTCCCCCAAAAAACAGACTACACCGGAATTTTTGTTTCGGTGTAGTCTATTGGTTTATGTTAAAATGATTTAAGTAGTAAGATTGCGCAATGGTTGCGGCCAACGTAAAAAAATCAGTTTCATTCTGTTTTGCGGTAAAAGACCAAATGGGCAGGCGTTTTCAGTACTCCTCGATTAAAAGTAGGATCTCCAATGTTGCCGCCTATTCTATCGCGAGTTGTATAGCTC
>CAMFNC010000232.1 GCA_945965245.1 uncultured Porphyromonas sp.
TGAGTTCGACACAAGAAAATTAAGAAGTGACGTGTACTGAAAAATTTATGCACAAAATGAATTTGTTTTATGTATAAAACGCACACAATTTATGTATAAAATAAATTCATTTTATGCACAAAATTTTTAGCACCCTCCAACACGCTGATATAAAAGCACTTGATGCCGGAACTACATCATATCGTAAATGCGCCTTTTTCTTTATTCCGTCTGTCATACATATTCATCCGGTTTGCGCAGTCTGGGTGGTTGTTTTATGAAAAAGAACTTTAACTTTGTACTTTAATCTGAATTCATGGCTTTATGAAGGAAATCAAACTCAGAGACTACACGTTCGAACTATACCTTGACGAACAAACCATCCTCTCATCCGTACACCGTATGGCTGAACAAATCAAACATGACCTTGCCGGCAAAAATCCGCTTTTTGTTTGCGTGATGAATGGTTCTTTTATGTTTGCCGTGGATCTCTTCCGTGAATTGGATGAGGGCTACGATGTGGCTTTTGCCCGCTACTCCAGCTACAGCGGCACTTGCAGTACCATGCAATTAAAGGAACATATGCCCGTGAGCATGCCGGTGGAGGGCCGGGTGGTGGTATTGGTGGAAGACCTCATTGATACGGGTTACACCATGCAATGCGTCAAAAAACGTTTCTACGAACTGGGTGCCAAAGAAGTTTTTATTGCTGCCATGCTGCAAAAACCCAAAGCTCTGAAATGCGATGTGGTTACGGATTATGTGGGCATGGAAATAGACAATGAATTTATTGTGGGGCATGGATTGGATTACGATAATATGGGTCGTATGTATCGTGATATCTATAAGATAAAACCTAATAAATAAAACCAGGAAAAATGTTTAACATCGTTATTTTTGGAGCTCCCGGTTCCGGCAAAGGGACTCAGAGCGAAGAGCTGATTGCCCGCTACGGCTTTAAGCACGTATCCACCGGTGATTTATTGCGTGCCGAAATCAAAGCAGGTACGGCATTGGGCTGTGAAGCCAAATCATATATAGACAAAGGCCAATTGGTACCCGATGATACCATTATCGGCATGATAGAAAATCTGTTGAACGGTTTGAAGCAGGAAAAAGGTATTATTTTGGACGGTTTTCCTCGCACCATTCCTCAGGCAGAGGCCTTGGATAAGCTGATGAAAGCACACAACACGCAAATAGATGTGATGCTGGAATTGGAAGTGCCCGAGCAGGAGTTGGTGGACCGCTTGCTCAAGCGTGGCGAGATGTCCGGCAGAAGTGACGACAATTTGGAAACCATTACTCAACGTCTGGCAGTATATCATGCACAGACGGCTCCTCTGGCAGCATATTATCAGCAGCAAGGTATTCACAAGGCTATCCAAGGCACCGGCACAGTAGCCGAAATTACTGAGCGCATTGCTGCCGTAATAGCCCGGGAATAGGAATAATTTCACTATCCATATATAAAATAGAACCGAATGCCCGAATCTAGTTTCGTTGATTACGTAAAAATTTATTGCCGCAGTGGCAAAGGCGGACGCGGCTCACGCCATTTCCGCCGCGAGAAGTATATCCCCAAAGGCGGCCCCGACGGCGGCGATGGCGGACGGGGCGGTCACATCTTTATTCGGGCAAACAGAAACCTATGGACGCTACTGCACCTGCGCTATGACCGTCATATCATGGCCACAGCCGGCGAACCGGGCAATGCCAAACGCAGCACCGGAGCCGATGGTGAAGACCGTCTGATAGAAGTGCCCCCCGGCACGGTGGTCTATGACGCCGACACCGGCGAATACCTGATGGACCTGACCGAAGACGGCGAACAGCGCATCCTGCTGCGTGGTGGCAAGGGAGGTTTGGGTAACACGCATTTCAAAACATCCACCAACCAAGCCCCCAGATATGCCCAACCAGGCGAACCGGCACAGGAGCGCATGATTATCTTGCAGCTCAAGATGTTGGCAGATGTGGGGCTGGTGGGACTACCCAATGCAGGCAAAAGCACATTGCTATCGGTACTCACGGCCGCCAAACCCAAAATAGCCAATTATCCCTTTACCACACTTGAACCCAATCTGGGCATGGTGGCGTATCGAGACAATCGCTCTTTTGTGATGGCAGACATCCCCGGTATCATCGAGGGGGCATCTGAAGGGCGTGGCTTGGGCTTACGCTTTCTGCGTCATATCGAGCGCAATGCTTTATTGCTATTCATGATATCGTGCGAGTCCGACCACATTCGCGAAGATTACGAACTCTTGCTCAACGAGCTGAAACAGTATAACGAAGGCTTGGGTGAAAAGAAACGTGTATTGGCTGTGACCAAGGCAGATTTGCTGGATGACGAGCTGAAAGAGATGCTCCGCGAGGAACTTCCGGACGATTTGCCCGTTATTTTCATTTCTGCCGTAACCGGTGAGGGCATGACGACACTCAAAGACTTGCTGTGGCAGGAATTGAACCGAGAAACCAAGCATGAGATAGCCGAACTGACTCATCGCGATATGGATTTGCAGTCCATTGCCTGGGATGACGAAGAGCAGGCTTTGGATAGATACAGACAAAATCTGCCTGCCGATGTGGAAGAGGATTGGGACGATGACGACATCGACATCGAATGGCTAGACGAATCTGTACCCGACTCTGAAGAAGAATGGAAATGACGGCTGAACTTACATTACCCGAAATCATTTTCGACCCCGCATTTATCACTGCATGCCCGCAGTTTCGAGTGGGGGTAATACGCTGCGATGTGACAGAGTCTGTGCTCACCGACGATTTGTATGCGCAGATTGACCATGCAGCCGATTTGCTCAAATCGCAATATGATGTGGCAGCCATCAAGCAGTGGCCTGCCATCCGCTCCACACGCGAAGCCTATAAGCGATGCGGCAAAGACCCCAATCGCTATCGTCCGGCATCCGAGCAACTCTGCCGCCGAATAATCAACGGCTTGGGTGTATATCGGGTATTGCCTTTGGTGGATTTGGGTAATCTGATTTCGATTACCGGCGGATATGCCATCGGCATGTTCGATTATACCAAGGTGCAAAAGCCCATCACGCTGCGCATCGGTAGGGCGGAAGATGACTTTTGTGGTATCGGTCGCGGCCCGCTAAATATCGAAGGGCTGCCGGCTTACTGCGATGCCGTGGGGCCGTTCGGCACGCCCACCAGCGACCATGAGCGAACCAAAGTTTCGGCGCAGACACACGAATTACTGATTTTTATCAATGACTTCGGCACACAGCTTTACAGCAACGGTTTACCGGATATTTTGGCTACTACCCTTAAGTTTTCGGAGGAGTTGATACAGAAATACTGCACCGTGAAGGCTTATCAGGCCGATATCATAAATCTGCCGAAATGAGATAACGAAATTAACAACACTATTGAAAGAAACGATGAATACAATGATTGAAAAGATTGGCACAAATGCCGGATTGGTCTGGAACGTTTTGAATGATTTGGGCAAAATGGACGTGAAACAGCTGAAAAAAGTAACCAAATTACGCACCGATAAGGAACTTTTTGCCGCTATCGGATGGTTGGCCAAAGAGGGCAAGCTGCACTTCGAAGACTCAGACAACGGCGAAATGCTGGTTTCTTTGGCTTATTAAAGTTGATAAATAAAGGAATTGGTGTAATATCTCTTCGGAATCTCTTCGGAGTGGTAGCCGGAAAAAGCCCGGCAGGGTAGTGTCGGGTCGGTGGATAGAGTTGCTTGTGCTTGCGCCACATGCCATCTCTGTCACATTCGTCTTTTGGGCTTTATGTGTTTAGGTCTGACTCACGTTGTCCGAGTTGGCTAATCAGAGCCAAGAGATAAGAACTCGGCGTTTTTTGCTCCGAAATGGGGTGTAACTATTGTGTAAAACGCTATATTTTAATATCTTTGCACTCAGAAAGATTTGAGGAGGTGGGGTTCAGGCTTCTCCTCCTGTTTTTTTATAACCCCGGAGTTTACATTTCCCAAGCAGATATTCCTTGGCTTGGCTTGTGATGGCAAAGGGGTAAAATTGGGAGATGAAACAAACAGGCAATATCCGAAATTATCCGGTTATGATAAATTCTTCATTGGTAACGCAGCTGGCCAACGACTTTCTGGAAGAGCGCGCGGATGGCGAACTCTTTTTAGTTTCTGCCGACATTAAATCCGGCAACGTGATAGAAGTGCTTTTGGATAAGGCTTCGGGCGTATGTATAGAAGAGTGTATGGCACTGAGCCGATACATCGAACAGCATCTTGACAGGGATGCCGAAGATTTTGAGCTCATGGTTAGCTCTGCCGGATTGACCATGCCGCTGAAAGTGCTGCGCCAGTATCAAAACTGCATAAATACATCGGTGGAGGTTTTGGTTAAAGGCGGCATCAAAGAAAAAGGCGTGCTGCTATCGGCTGATGAAAATAAAATCGTGCTGCGTGTGGAGCGCATGATAAAGCCCGAGGGCGCCAAACGCAAGCAGAAAGTGGAGGAAGACCTTAACCTGCCCATGGCGGATATTCTGCAAACCAAACGCATCATTAC
>CAMFNC010000233.1 GCA_945965245.1 uncultured Porphyromonas sp.
CAATAGAAGAGTGCACCAACTGTCAGCGTGAGTAACCCCATTAAGGCTTCTCCGGTCTTTTCTTTCATCAGAAAGACCATGGTCCAGCCTGTCAGTGCCAGAAAGAGAATGGGCACCACGGGATAGCCCCAAGTCTTGTACGGTCTGGACGCCGATGGATATTTGTGCCGATGGATGAATATGCCCGTTACGGTCAGGAAGGTGAAAAGACTGAGTACAAATCCGGAATAAGTCACAATGGCTTCGAATGACTCGGTGAGCAGAAATAGTAAGCTGATGATGAATTGCAGCATGATGGCACGTATGGGTACACCATTGCGGTTCTTAGCTGCAAAATAATGGAGCAGGGTTAGGTCTTCGCCCATGACTTGCGTTACTCGTGGCCCCACAAAAACCATCGAACTGATAGATGAAACCAGCAAGATGCCAATCAAGATAGCCATCACTTTGCCACCTGATGATCCTAAGAGGTTGTTGGCTGCGATGTTGCCCACTTCCAATTGACCGGTCAGCTCTTCCATGGTGGCAGTTCGCATAAAGGTGTAATTGAGCAATACATATAAAATCATGACCACCAATACGCCCAAAAACAAAGAGCGGGGCAGTGTGCGTTGTGGATTTTTGATTTCATTGGCCACGTATGCCGAAGCGTTCCATCCGGAATAGGAATAAGATACGTAGATGAGCGAAACTGCAAATGCAGGGTCTATGATTTCGCGCCATGAGCTTGCAGATGGGATTATGGAAATGGGTGGTACACCTTCCGGAGCAAACGCCAGACCTCCTATCACGAACGCCACTATCAAAATAATCTTGAATAGTGTGAATAGATTTTGAAACCGGCTACCCACCTGTGCACTCCATAGATGTATCGCTGTGATAAAAGTCAGAGCCAATGTGGCGATCATCGTTTCGGTTATTGCCGCTGGGAAAAATCCTTGGGTATAACGTCCCAAAGCCATGCAGGCCAACGCAATGGGGGCGGCAAAACCCACTGTCATGGACACAAAACCAGACAGAAATCCCACGAAAGGGTGATATATTTGGCTCAGGTAATGATACTCACCACCAGAGCGAGGCATGGCAGCACCCAATTCCCCATAGGAGAGAGAACCACAGAGAGCAATCAAACCTCCGATAACCCATAAGGACAGAATGGCAAATGGAGTATGTGTATGCATCAATTGAAATCCCAATGAAGTGAAGACTCCCGTACCTATCATATTGGCCACGGCAAAAGCGGTCACACTTATTAGTCCCATCTGTAAGGGTTGTTTGTTTTTCATAAGAGAGTGGGGGGTATGATTAAAAAGAGGTTTGATGGCGTTTGATGTGTTCTATTACATTGTCTATCTCGTCTTCGATATGAAATTCTATGCCGCTGTTCAGCTTGCCTTTTTCCCGAAGTGTACACAAGAGCGGATAGAGGGGCAATTCTTCCTGCCAATATTGTTTGTCAAAAAATATCATTGGGCTGATACAGCCGTAAGATTTATAATGATTCTGTGCCAAATCTTGAAATATCTCCTGCATGGTGCCGGCACTGCCCGGTGCATAGATGACACCCCCCAGAGCAATGGCCAGTAAACCTTCTTCACGCAGACTGTTTTCAAACAATTTGCAGATGTGGGTGGCAAAGGGTGTGGGAGGTTCGTGACCATAAAACCAGGTGGGTATGCTCAGACTTTTGTATGTGGTATATGGGAAACTCTCGAACACCTCAAAGGCTTTGGTCAGCCAGAGTGGATGGTCGTATGTGGGAGCTTCTGCCAGATGGTCTATTACTTCGTTCAATTTTTTCTCGGTGCGGCCGGCAAACCAAGCTCCAAGGTGAGTGGCTTCCATGGCTCCCGGTCCTCCGCCTGAAATCATCAGAAATCCTTGTTCGGTCAGTGATTGCGATAGCATACACAGCTTGCGATAATTGGCGCTGCCGCGTGCCAATTTGTGTCCGCCCATGATGGCCACCACGGATTGGGGTGTATATTCCTGGAGCAAATCCTGCAAAGCCAGACGCATGGAAAAGTCGTGCAGTGAGCGTGCCAGCATCTCCTCCACATTTTCAGTCATAGCTCCCTTGGCTTGAAAATGTTTGAAGATAATCTTATCAGGCGTTTTCTCATAAGTCTCGGGGCGGTGTGCATCGAAATGCTCATAGAGTGTGCTTTTATCGTAAAGTCTGGATGGATAGATGGAAAAAGGAACGACCAGGTTTCCGAAAATGTGATTGCCATAACTCAAGTATTCACGCAATGCGGATGTGAACGAACAGCCCAAAAAAACACACCGGCAAATGGAAATATTTTTTAATTCCTCCTCAAAAGGTTTGAGATCAAGCATTTGGAATACCAAACCGCTCAACTCTTTTTCTTGCAAGCAGAGTAGCAATTCCTGATGGGTGTCTACGCGTCCTGCAATCCCCGGTATGATGGGGCGGACAGGCTGTTGGAAGTTGTTTTTCTTCATACCGAATAATACAGTTTTTGTGATTAAAATTAAGATTTTCCTTAAAGCGCAATAAAGATACTAAAGAAACGTATTTACACAATGGTTCATGCGCACTCGGTAGGGTTGTATAACTTTACAAACTCCGTATCCAAGCCTTGCCGTTTTCTTCCGAAATGCCCAAGACTCCGCTCACCGAACCGATCTGCAGGCAATACGGCACGGTATCGGCCAAATTGTTGCTGACCAATCGGGCATAGTGTTCGCTTTGCTTCAGATATTCCAGCCGTTGGTCTTCGTCTGCCGCATGTGCTGTCCATAAATCGTGTGCCATTCGTGCGGCATCGTTGGCAGCCATACCACTATGGTCTGTAGTCAGCATTGTTGCCAAAGCTCCGGCATAGAGCGTGTCTTCCAAACTCACTTGGTCCTGCCAGCCGGCAGCCAGTACCATTGCTTCGGTTACTTTCTGTTTCTTCAGATAAGCCAGCGTATCGGGAAGATTGATAAAAGCACCCACCAGAACTTCTTTGGCTCCATGCTCCAGCGCAATGCGGATGGATTTGGTGCCGTTGGTGGTGGTGAATACGATACTTTGTCCTTCCACTCGCTCACGAGTATATTCGGCGGGGTCGTTGCCCAATTGAGCAAAGTCGCAGCGTTTCACATTTCTTTCGGCGGCAATCAGATAGTTGTGTGCCTCGCCCTCGATGCATGCTTCGTTTGTGGTCATCACGGGCAAGATGCCTGCCGCACCGTTTGCCATGGCTGTGACTATGGTGGTGGAGGCTCGGAAAATATCCACCACAATGACGGTAGCTTTCGGTCTGTGGTATAGAGGGTATAGAGCCGGACTGGGACAGAGATATACGTTAATCATGAGATGCAGTTTCCCGATCTTGGACATAAGCGATGGCTTGGTTGATATAGTCAATCACTTCATCACGGTTTTCCATCTGGAAAAATGTGACGCCTTTTTTACTCTGTAATCGAACCGAGTATTGACTGCCGTTTTCCGATTCGGCTTTCAGCCAATAGCTGATAGGACGTCTTTTACCTTTCCGAATGTTGAGCGGATGGCTGATATAGAAAGTATTTTCATCCGGAATCAGAGTGAGGGTCGATTGTTGAATGAAAAGTTGGGTGATTAATTGCAATACCATTACCATGGCCATCGGCCATGCCCTCTTGTAAAAGAAACACATGACCACCATAATTACGGTGAGCACGATGAATGCAATCCAAAAAATATGCATGGCATTCCAGTTTTTTTTGCCCGGCGCATATCCCCGAAAAAAGAATGTAGCTGTTTCCATATATAAGGCGATATATTAGAACAAATATACGGCAGAAATTGCATATTTTTTGGATTTTGAGAAATTTTTGTCAAATTTGTATTGCTTTTGCGCCCACCGAAGAGGCAGTAGCTCAGCACAGAGGAGGGAGTAGGCGGTTGATTCAAAGAAGTGGCACTCGCGGATTACTCTTCGTTTGGCTCGATGAGGATGAATACAGGTGCGCTTTATGTAATTTATTCATCCGACCTCCTCGCTGAAAAAGGAGGTCATAAAACAAATAATTCTTATCAGGACTATGAACTTCTTAGAAACCGTGGTGCAAGAACTTGCACGCTTCGACTTCAATCAGATTGGTCGGTCATTTATGATTTTAGGCGTATCTATCGACATCATTGGAGCCATTCCCATCATTCTCAGTCTTAAAGACAAAGGACAGAATTTCGACTCCTTTCGGGTAGCACTCTACTCTACCATCATTCTTTTGGCTTTTCTTTTCGTGGGCGAACCCATGTTGGGACTGTTCGGTGTGGATATTTCATCGTTTGGTGTGGCGGGTGGATTGGTACTGTTTGTGTTGGCTGTGGAAATGATTTTCGGCATTCAGGTATTCCAAGACGATGGCCCCACCAAGGGCAGTGCCACTTTCGTCCCGCTGGTATTTCCGCTTTTTGCCGGGGCTGCATCTTTTACGGCTTTGCTCACATTGCTTTCCACCGGATACGCTTATGTCAATCTGGCCATCAGTGTGATACTGAACATTGTCATTGTCTATCTGGTCTTGCGCTTTGTGGATCCTGTGGAGCGATTTTTGGGCAAAGGTGGCGTGTATGTGCTGCGTAAGTTTTTCGGTGTGATGTTGCTGGCTATTTCGGTCAAATTCGTTACCGCCAATATCTATTCGGTCATCGATGCAGTAAAAGCCATGGCGCATTAAGCCCCATCTGCTCATCTACAAAAAACCTCGGAAGCAATCATTGTTTCCGAGTTTTTTTTGTAGCCTTCTATAAGTTTATGCCTCATGGCTGCACCGATATTGGTAAATATCTTCGATGGTCAGTACAGGCATATTGTGCGCCAGACCGAATCGGATGATTTGGGGCAGACGAGCCATTGTACCGTCTTCATTGGTCAATTCGCATAGTACGGCCGTATCGCCCAGACCGGCAATCTGTACAATGTCAATGCTCCCTTCGGTGTGACCGCGGCGTTCGAATACGCCACCTTGGCGGGCACGCAGAGGGAATACGTGTCCCGGATGCACCAAATCTTCGGGTTGGGCATCGGCTGCGACAGCTGTTTGGATGGTGCACACACGGTCGGCAGCCGATACACCGGTGGTTACGCCCCGGCGGGCTTCGATGGAAATGGTAAAGGCTGTCTGATTTTTGCAGGTATTGTTTTGCACCATAGGTGGCAGACCCAAAGCTTCGCATTTATCGTTTTTCAGACACAGACACACGATGCCACTGCACTCGCGAATCATCAGAGCCATGTTTTGCGTGGTCAGGTTGCAGGTGGGATAGATGATATCGCCCTCGTTTTCGCGGTCCTCATCATCCACCAATAAGATGCCGCGTCCCTCTTGCAGTGCTTTTACTGCAGCTTGGATGCGCAGTTCGGCTGTTTCGCCAAACAATTGGATAGTTTCGTTCATATTATTTGTTAGATTATTCAGGTTGTCAATCTTTTTGCTAATAAAGATTTTTCGGAGGGAGGGTAAAGACGGGGAAGCGATTGCCGGGCAATAGGTGTCAGAACGAATGTGTGCCCATGAAAGTATGGGGCATCAATATACCCAATTGCATAGATTCTGCTTCCATCCGGACTTTAACCGTCGGTTATGGACTTTCACCATATCAGTCTCCCGCCGAGCGGAAGAGTTGTGGACTGTGACCACCGGTAGGGAATTACACCCCTCCTCGAAGAATCTGTCACAAAGGTATGAATTCTAATTCGTAATCTCGTGTTTTTTGTGTTGCTTTTCCTGTATAAAGGGGGAGTCTGTGGAGTGTCCAAAAAAGTCTAATACAAATTGAATTTAATT
>CAMFNC010000234.1 GCA_945965245.1 uncultured Porphyromonas sp.
TATAGGATTAAATCTCCGAATGTGGCTTTGCCTAAAACGTATTGGACAGGGACTCCATCGGCAATTCGTTCGATCCACTGCTGCCATTGGGTTTCTTGCTCAGCAGACAAAAGTGTATTTTTGTCTTTGAGTAATAGGGTAGTGCGGGAGCATTGCCATAATTCCTCCATCAGCCATAAGCCGATGGAGCGCAATTCGGATGGTTCGTAGCGAAAGTCGGCTTGCTGCCGTAGCATTTCGTATGCCTGATGGATAGATAACATGACAAACAAAAATAGATATAAAATGATGAATACAGACGAACTTTATATGCTTCGATGTCTGGAATTGGCACAAATGGCGCAAGGGGATACCTCTCCCAACCCTTTGGTGGGGGCTGTGTTGGTGTCTGACGGGCGAATTGTGGGCGAGGGGTATCATCACCGCGCCGGCGAGCCTCATGCCGAAGTGATGGCTATCAGGAGTGTGTCGGATGCCGCTATACTGAAGCGATGTACGCTCTATGTCAGCTTGGAGCCTTGTTCGCATTATGGAAAAACGCCTCCTTGTGCAGAATTGATTATCCGTTCAGGCATACCACGTGTGGTCATGGCTATTCGCGACCCATTTCCACAAGTATCCGGAAGGGGAGAGCAGATGCTTTTGGAGGCAGGGATAGAAGTTCGTGTTGGCGTATTGGCAGAGGAGGCAAGACGGTTGAATGCACCGTTTTTATCCGCAGTGGAGAAACATCGTCCATACATAACTCTCAAATGGGCACAGAGTCGGGATGGTTTTATGGATAAAAAACGGACATCTTCGCAAGAGTCGCCGATACAATTCAGCACTCCATCCCGAATGCGCGAGGTGCATCGGTTGCGGAGAATGCATAGTGCAATCTTGGTGGGAGAGCAAACGGCTCTGTTGGATAATCCGTCACTCACAAATCGATTCGGTGGTGGCGGACAAAATCCTATACGCATTGTGATAGATAGAAACGGTACTCTGCCCCGGCATTTGAATTTATTTGATGGGTCTGTACCCACGATTGTGGTGGGTGAGTATCCAATGACCACGCCTTGCTCAGGAGTAGAGTTCATCTCACTTGATTTTACTAAACCTATCCTTCTGCCTCTGATGGCAGAACTGAACAAACGAGGTATTCAGAGTCTTTTGGTAGAGGGAGGGAGTAATACATTGCAGTATTTTATTGATGCCGGGCTTTATGATGCTGTGAATATCGAAATAGGTACAGCCGACCTGATAGATGGGGTACCGGCTCCTAAAATTACATTATCAATAGGCAGAAAAGAATAAAAAAAACAAAAAGTGTTGTAAAAAATTTTTTTGATGATGTGATTTTAGCTATCTTTCGACGATAATAGTGTGAATATGAAAGTTTGAGAGAAATTTTTATAATTCATCACGCAAGTTTTATAATAAAAAATAGAATTATGAAGAAGTATTTTGCCGAAATGTTTGGCACGTTTGTGCTTGTTTTGTTGGGCTGCGGAAGTGCTGTAATAGCCGGAGGAATGCCCGAAGCCGTAGGTAGCGGTGTGGGAACTTTGGGTGTGGCTTTAGCCTTTGGTCTTGCTGTTTTGGCCATGGTTTATACCATAGGCGGCATATCAGGATGTCATATCAATCCTGCCATCACATTCGGACTGTTTCTTTCTGGAAAAATTGAAGGTAAGGATGCCGGTATGTATGTATTGTTCCAAATATTAGGAGCTGTTTTAGGCTCTGCCGTACTTTATTACATTGCTACCAGCATGGGACTGTCCGGTTATGGTCAAAATACATTTATACCCGAAAACTTAGGTGCTGCATTTGTGGCAGAAACCGTGTTTACCATGATTTTTGTAATGGTAGTATTGGGTGCTACCAGCAAGAGTGCACCTGCCGGATATGCAGGCATTGCCATTGGTTTGGCTTTGGCTCTAATTCACATTGTATGTATCCCCATTACCGGTACTTCAGTCAATCCTGCCCGTAGTTTCGGTCCGGCTATTTTTGCCGGCGGTCAGGCTTTGAGTCAATTGTGGCTCTTCATCGTGGCCCCGCTGCTTGGTGGTGCATTGGCAGCCGGTCTGTGGCGAGCTATCAGCACAGAGGAACAGCGATGACATAATTCTGCTGTACACGCATCATTCTCTTCTTCGTGACATAGACAACGTCATATTGAAACTTCGTGTAGTCGATGTTGGCACGAATCATCGCAATTAATATCTTCCTTACTTAATGTTTCAGGCATATAAAGGAGTTATTGGTGAACTTTATAATCTGAGAATAGAATGGCTTTCCGCTAAAATATGTGTTTTTACCTCTGGTTAAATAATTTTTTGTCGAACACAAATTAACCATTAAGGGCTGACTTCGCAAAATGAAATCAGCCCTTTACTTTTGTTCCAGTTAAAATTTTGTCAGGGATAGCTATAATCTTGTTTTGTATAAGAATCGTAGTTGATGTTAAAGGATGATTTGTGTGGGTAAAAGTTCGATGCGCTCTTCCCATGAAATCATGGCATTAAACAGAGCCATCCGCTGATATTCTTTGAGTGATTCTGCCGGTATATCCCGTGGCGTAATGATGCCTTGGCGCAGCAGATGCTCACGCTGTACTCCACGTAGCAGTGGTAATCGGGGTGTATACCAGCGGTCATTTTGCAGCAAAGCCACATTTGTGAATGATGTATCTGTAATCCATCCGTGGCTGCTTATTATCAGAATTTCATCGGCAGAACCTCGGCTCATGCGGAGGGTATTTAGCGCCTCTCTATTCTCCCATTTGAGGTGATAGTCAATCTCCCCGGCCTTTACACACTGCAAAGATCCGACTTGTCGCTTTTGATAGCGAATATATTGCACCTCCTGCACTTCGGCATCATACAATATACGGCATTTGACCGTCCCAATCAGTTCAGACGGACAAGGATTAGAAGCCAAAACATCATGCAGTGACCATTCAGGCGTCATGATAGCATATTCTTGTAATGAAGTGGCTATGCGCTGTTCATGCAGTGACAGCAATTCGGGCGTTCCATCCGAAAATCGGATGGTTTCCAATAACATCGGTATCATCGGAAAGGGAGATAAACTTTTTGACACACTTCGTCATATTCTTCATGGCAACGACTGTTGATGGTAATACCGCCACCGCTGCGGCAACGCAAACGGCCATCGGGCAACTGCTCAATGAATCGTATCATCACGCCGCTATCCAGACTTTCGCCATCGAAATAGCCGCAAATACC
>CAMFNC010000235.1 GCA_945965245.1 uncultured Porphyromonas sp.
TGGCTGGTGGGCGAATATAGCTACACGAAACGCTGGCGGATAATAGCGTGGTTCTGCTTTTTGATTTTATTGGCCGGAGGTGCGGCTCTATTTTATTGGGGATTTACGGGTGTGAAATCGGTGGGTCAAATCGTGGTATCCGTTGGTTGTGGAGCGTTTTTTGTGATGCTGTCATTATTGGGCATGTGGGAGCAGTTCAAATCCAAAGTCATCATCGGCAAAGACCGAATCATTTCCATCGGCATCTTTAGGACCAAAATCTTGTTTTTCGGTGATATCAAAGGCGTGATGGCGGACAGCCTGTGTCTGTATTTCATCCCCATTGATAGCCACAGACGCCGGATTTCGTTTAGCCAATACTATCGGAATTATACCTTCGTGGCAGGGTGGGCATTCAGCCGATTTGCGGATTTGGATAGAAAGGAGTCTGTAAAGGAATGGTTGGAGATAGCATCCGATAAAAACTTCGGTACAGATAAGCGAGAGCGGATAAACCGGGCCAAACGTCTGAAGAAACAATTGAAACCCCTGAATGTATTGGCATGGATTATGGCGGCATTGGTGATTTTCTTTCCCGATTGGCAGTATAATTTACTCATTACGATATGCGCCGTGCTGCCTTGGATAGCCTTAGTGATTTATCTGACAACCAAAGGCTTGGCGAAAGTATATACCGAAGATAACTCCCCATATCCATCTCTGGGCTCACTCACTTTTATGATGTTGGCAGTATTGGGTTTAAGGGCGACTTTGGATGAAGAAGTGATGAGTTATGCCCACTTCTGGATACCTTTTGCCATTCTGTCGGTGGTTATGTTCGCTCTTTTTATGTGCCACGAATGGAAATATCGGAGCCGAAAATGTGCTTTTTATGCTTATGCGTGTGCCGTTTTATTTTTTAGCGCTGGATATTCATATTCCGTAATCGTCTTGTATAATGATATATTGGATCACTCGGAACTCATGGTATATCGTACCGTGGTAAAAGATAAATACATTTCCGGAGGGAAGTCGCGGAAATGTTACCTCATATTGGCTCCGTGGGGAGAGCAAACCGAAGCAGAGCAAACCAACGTTTCACGTCATTTGTACGAAGAAGTGAACGAGGGCGACACCGTTACGGTCAAAGTGTATGCCGGTCGGTTTGGGATACCTTATTATAATGTTACTTCGGAGTGAAGAACTTATATTCGGTTTATTGCGCTTCTGTTAAAAGTCGTTCCACATCGGCTCGCCAGTCGTAATAGTTGGGCGGGCAGTAGGTTCGGTAGCCCATTCGGGCTGCTGTTTCCACATTGGCCTTGCCATCGTCTATAAAGAGAGCCTCCCCGGGGTGAAAGTGAGCGGCGCAGGGCATGTATTCGAATATTTCGGGGAACGGCTTTACCATCTTTAGGTCACAACTGGCAAAGATGCCATCCACATAGCTGCTCAGGGTGCGGTGATTGGGCAGGAAGTCAGGTCCGGAGGCAAACTCCATGATATACGGGTTGGTATTGGAGATGATATAAATCCGGTATCGGGAGCGCAGCTGCTCGATGTAATCGAATTTATAGGCAGCCACTTCCTCTAGAAAGCCTAATAGCCCCCACATAATTTCGTCGTGCGAGATTTTTTTGCCGGCTCGCCGGCTGATGGCTTGGCGAAAAGTTTCTTTATCCATCGTGCCGTTTTCCAATTGCAGGAAAATGCCGTTTTGGAGATAGGGGTCCAACATTTCGGCAGCGTCGTGCACACCCAATTCCACAAAGCGGCGCACGCTCTCCTCCCGGTTCAGATGGATAAGCACGCCGCCGAGGTCAAATAGCAGAGTTTTGATGGCCATAAGGCGGATAAGTATTGCGATTTATGGGTTTTTCGATGTGCTGATAATTCGCGGGATGGAGTCGCCCTCGTCATATTCCAGTGTGCGGATTTCCGTCCCTTGACTTTTGTTGCTTATGATTACTTCGCGCTCTGTCCAATGTCTCCACACACTGCGCTTTAGGATTTTGTAGGTAATCACTCGACCCTTTTCTTTGCCTGCGGTTATGGTACATCGGATGGCATTGCCATCGGTGTCGTATTCAAATTTCTGTTGCAGTGTTACCATTCCGCGCGCATTTTTTTCGGTATGTGTCATCACCCATCCTTTTTTGTTGAAATGCTCAAGGATGGTGCGTTCCGGATAGCCGGACGCATTGCGGTAGATTTCCTTGCGTGTTCGTTTGACGGGGTCCAGAGTGATTTCACTTTGCTCTTGTTGTCCGATGCCGGCGAGTTCGGATGGTTGTGCTGCCGATGCGTTTTTTTCTGTTTTCGGAGTGTGGGGCAGAGCCGATTGTCGGTTGGGTTGATTGTGACAAGACACACATATACAAGCACATAAGCAGGTCAATGCCCAAGTGCTGTTCAATTTGGAAATGGTCATATCGAATCGAAGATTTTATTTCTTGTTATGGTAATATTGTCCCGGTTCGTTGCCGATTTCGGCATCCGGATTCAACTCGATATCATGAGGACAGTAGTAGTCCCTCTGTGAGCGTTCGCGTTGCCTGGCGGCATGGGTAGCCAACTTGAAGACCATTACCAAGGCTCCTGCAACCATCAGAAGGGGCACCACGATACCGCCACCTGAGCGGTTGGGTTTGGGTTTGTTTGCGTTCATGTTGGTTCAATCGTTATTGATAGTTAATTCCTGATAAGACTGCGGATGTCTGTGTCCTGAGCCTTATTTGATACGAATATAGTATTTTTGTGTTACATAAGTGGTTACCGCATCTGTTATCTCTCATGGGAAAAGCCGATGGAGATGCACATTCCGAACCCACTTATGTGTAGAGCAAAAAAGAGTAGTGCAGAAATAGAAATTATTTTATGTACAAATCGTTTTCATTTTATACATAAA
>CAMFNC010000236.1 GCA_945965245.1 uncultured Porphyromonas sp.
AAGGATTTAATACACTTTTTCGTTATTTTTGTGCAATAAAACATTTTTTTATTCCTGAAAAAGTTAATATTTTGCCTAAGACTAAGGATTTGATGCTGGATGTGGCTCGTCAGCTTTTTGCCCGCTTCGGAGTGAGCAAGACCACAATGAACGACATTGCCGATGCCGCTCACAAGGGGCGTCGAACCATCTATACCTATTTCAAAAGTAAAGATGAAATCCTGGAGGCTGTTATCGAACGTGAATTGCAGGAGTTGTATCGGCAATTGGAGGAGGTGCACAGACGTCCCATCCGTGCCGACCGAAAACTGATGCTCTTTATCTATCGTCATCTGGATACGATGAAAGGGGCTGTGATGCGTAATGGCTCGCTCCGCGCCGATTTCTTCAAGGATGTGTGGATGGTGGAGCGTGTACGCAAAACGCTGGATCGCAGCGAACAGCAGCTCATCTGTGAGATTTTGGAGCAGGGGATTGCCGATGGCATTTTTGTGATGCCCGACCCCGCCACCATGTCCTTGCTCATCCTCAATTCGGTCAAAGGTCTGGAGATACCGTTTATCAGCGGTCATCTGCGAAATGTGGGTTCCACGGAGTTCGATAGACTCTATGCCAATGCCTATCATCTGATTTTCAAAGGTATTAGCACTCAGACAGACGATGCGCTGTATAAACTTTCCACAGACGAAGAGCATCTGAAAGATTATCAAGAATCATTATAAATTAAGAATCAAGACTTTTATGAAACTATTGGAAAAGAAAGTGGCACTGATTACCGGTGCCGGCAGAGGTATAGGACGTGAAATAGCGCGCAAGTATGCCGAAGAGGGTGCGGATGTGATTATCACCGACCTGAAAATAGACGAAACGGTGGAAGCTTTCGTGGCCGAACTCTGTGCCATGGGCGTACGTGCCAAAGCCTATGCTTCCAATGCTGCCGAGTTTGAGGCTGCCCACGAAGTGGTAAATCAAATCGTGACCGATTTCGGTCGCATAGACATATTGGTCAATAATGCCGGTATCACACGCGATTCGCTGATGATGCGTATGACCGAGCAGCAATGGGATATGGTTATCAACGTAAATCTCAAGAGTGCCTTTAATCTCATTCACGCCGTAACGCCCGTGATGATGAAGCAGCGCTGTGGCAGCATCATCAATATGGCCAGTGTGGTGGGCGTATCGGGTAATGCCGGACAAGCCAACTATTCTGCCAGCAAAGCCGGTATGATTGGTCTGGCCAAGAGTGTGGCCAAAGAAATGGGTTCACGCGGTATCCGCGCCAATGCCATTGCTCCGGGTTTCATCATCACTGATATGACCAATGTGTTGAGCGAAGAGGTGAAAAAGCAATGGGCACAGCAAATCCCTTTGCGTCGTGGTGGTACGCCTGAAGATGTGGCCAAGGTAGCAGTGTTTCTCGGTAGCGAACTTTCATCTTATGTTACCGGTCAGGTTATCCATGTGTGCGGTGGCATGAATTGCTAAACCAATCGAATGTAATCGCTGTTTAATAAACCGAAACGCCAGTTACTGTATTTTAAACGAATTAAAGAAAGAACAAAATGAAAAGATTTTTATTGACTGTGGTAGCCATCCTCGGTCTATTCACAGTATCTAATGCACAGTCTGTGTTTAGAGGCGGTGACCACTCTTTGAATTTGGGTGTGGGTTTGAATGCCGGTCATAGAATGTATTTCCCTGCCATTTCCGGTTCATACGAAATGGGCTTGGTGGATAATGTGTTTGGCAATGGCAACGGTAGCATCGGCTTCGGTGCATACGCCGGCGTAGTGGGTTATAACCATGACTATGGTTTGCGCAGCACCCACTTCTTGGTTGGTCCGCGTTTGGCTCTGCACTATGGTTTCGTTGGCAAGCTGGATACTTATTTCGGTATCATGCTGGGTTATAGAAACGTGAGCTTGAACGGCACAGTGAGCGATGGCGCTAAATATGTGAAGGCCGAAGATTCCGGCTTTGCTTATAACGGCTTCCTCGGTGCGCGCTATTTCTTCAACGATCGCTTTGCTGCGTTCATCGAATTGGGTTATGGCGTTACCAATCTGAATGCCGGTATCAGCATCCGCCTGTAAAAAAACACTTGCAGACTTTAGGTCTTATAAAGAGGCCGTACGAGGAAAACCTCGTACGGCCTCTTTTGCTTTGGGTCATGATGAGGCGTTTTTTAGAACTTCGGCTTTGTTGCAGAGACTTTCGAGAGACGTTGGATTTGTGATTTTGCCAATTGAATACCGCAAAAAAGCATTTTATGGAACAAAACAGATAAAAATTGAAGTATTTTGGGTTAATTTGAACGAAAATTTAATGTGTTAAGTTATATTTGTCCTAAACAACATTTTCTCTGTCAGACAGAGGGTGAAAAATATTAAATTTGGCTCATGTATGAAAACTAACGACACTATCGCCGGTGCCTCCCGACCTTCCGGCAATATCCTCAAGCGGATTTGGCTATTCTATATATCGGGATTTAGGGATATGTCTGTCATGAGCAAGAAACTGTGGTTGATTATCCTCATCAAGTTGTTTATCATGTTTGCCATCCTGCGCCTATTCCTTTTCCCCAACTTTCTGAAACAGGAAGCCGGCAGCAAGGCGGATGATAAGAGCCGGTATGTGCAGGAGCAGCTGGTGCAGCGCAAGGCAAATCCGGTGGTGGAATGAGCACAAGTATAAATCACTAAATAAGTTTGTCTATGGAATTAGAATCGCTACTCAACTGGTCGCGCGGGCAATTTGCCCTTACAGCCATGTACCACTGGTTGTTTGTGCCGCTGACCTTGGGCTTGGGCATCATCATGTCTTTGGCCGAAACGAAGTACTATCGCTCCGGCGATGCTTTCTGGAAATCTACCGCCAAGTTCTGGCAGAAGATTTTCGGTATCAACTTTGCCATCGGGGTGGCCACCGGGCTGATCCTCGAATTTCAATTCGGAACCAACTGGTCTAATTATAGTTGGTTTGTGGGCGATATCTTCGGTGCTCCCTTGGCTATCGAAGGTATCTTGGCATTTTTTATGGAAGCCACATTCATTGCTGTGATGTTTTTCGGTTGGGAAAAGGTGAGCAAAGGCTTTCACTTGGCGTCCACGTGGCTCACGGTGGGCGGTGCCACCATCTCTGCCGTATGGATTTTGGTGGCCAATAGCTGGATGCAATATCCGGTGGGCATGGAGTTCAATCCCGACACGGTGCGTAGCGAAATGGCGGATTTTGCCGCTGTGGCTCTCTCGCCCATGGCCGTCAATAAGTTTTTCCATACCACGCTTTCGGCATGGGTGCTTGGTGCAGTGTTTGCCTTGGGCGTATGCTCGTGGTATCTGTTACGCCGGCGCAATACCGAATTTGCCATCAAGAACATCAAAATGATTGCACCTTTCGGGCTCATTGCCATTTTGCTGACCGTATTTACCGGCGATAGCAGTGCTTTCTTCGTGGCCAAAAGCCAGCCGATGAAGTTTGCCGCTATGGAAGCGTTGTATGAAAGTGGTGAAAATACGCCGGATAATAAAACACTCGATGGCAAGGGACAATCCCTCAGCCTCTTCGGTGTGCTCAATCCTACCAAGAAGTCGGCCGATGATGGTGTGGAGCCATTCTTCTTCAACGTCAAATTCCCGATGCTGCTCTCTTATCTGAGCACACGCACCACCGATGGCTATGTGCCCGGTATCAATAATTTGCTCAATGGCGGTTATTATCTGCCCGATGGATCCGGCGTGGCTCTCTCTGCCGAAGAAAAGATGGAGCGTGGTCGCACTGCCATCAATGCTCTGAATGATTTTATCAAGAATAAGGAATTGGGCAACGAGGCTGCCATGGCAGAAAATCGCACGATTATCACCGAAAACTTCCCCTACTTCGGTTACGGCTATATTCAAGACCGCAACCAGTTGGTGCCCAGTGTGCCCATGACTTATTACTCTTTCCGTATTATGGTGGGATTGGGCATGCTCTTTATCCTCATATTCGTATTGGCTATGGTATTCGTGCGTAAGCCCGAACGTTATCGCGGATTGCGTTGGTTCCATGTGCTCAACATCGTGATGGTTCCGCTGGTATATGTATGCAGCCAGAGCGGTTGGATTGTGGCAGAAGTGGGTCGTCAGCCTTGGACCATTCAGGATTTGCTGCCTGTGCAAGCAGCCATTTCCAAGCTCGAGGCTTCGTCCGTGGTTATTACCTTCTTTGTGTTCCTCGTGCTCTTCACCATTTTGTTGGTTGCCGAAATCAACATCATGCTGAAAGCCATCAAACATGGCCCCATGCCCGAACCGGTCAATGCGACTGCGGAGAGCAAGTAAAAGAGACCACCCGGTCATATTACTAACTTCTTAATAACACAAAAGACAATATGAGTTATTCATTTTTTCAAGAATATTGGTGGTTTCTGGTTTCTTTGCTGGGAGCAATCTTGGTTTTCCTGTTGTTTGTGCAGGGCGGACAGTCCCTTATCTTCAGTTTGGGCAAAGACCCCGTGGCTCGCAAAATGATGGTCAACAGCACCGGTCGCAAATGGGAATTTACCTTCACTACCTTGGTAACTTTCGGTGGCGCATTCTTCGCCTCCTTTCCCCTCTTTTATTCCACCAGCTTCAGCGGAGCCTATTGGGTTTGGATGTTGATTTTGGTATGCTTTGTGATTCAGGCCGTTTCATACGAATACCAAAACAAGCATGGTAATGTATGGGGCAGCCGGACGTATCAGACATTTCTCGTAATCAACGGTATATTGGGTCCCGTATTGTTGGGTGCCGCCGTATCCACCTTTTTTACAGGTTCTTATTTCGTGGTGGACAAATCGTCCATTACCAATCTGCTGGGCGGCAATTCTGTGATTTCGCAGTGGCAACCCTATCACGGAGTGCAGCTGCACGGTCTGGAAGCAGTGCTCAATCCGTGGAATATCGTATTGGGTGTGGCTGTATTCTTCCTGTCACGTGTAACCGCCTTGCTCTATTTTATCAATAATATCAATGATGACAGCTTGCGTGCTCAATCCGTGCGCCGTCTGATGGGCAATACGATAGCTTTCCTTGTGTTCTTCTTGGCCTATGTGGGCTTTTTGCTCACCACCCAAGGTTTTGCTTTCGACCCTGCCTCCGGCGAAGTCTTTATGGAGCCATATAAATACCTGCACAACCTGCTGCAAATGCCTTTGGTGCTGGTGCTCTTTTTGGTGGGTGTAGTTCTGGTGCTTTTCGGCATTGGCAAGACACTGCTCAGCCGGTCATTCAAACGCGGTGTTTGGTTCGAAGGTGTGGGTGTGGTACTCACCGTGCTGGCACTCTTCCTGATAGCCGGTTGGAACAATACCTCCTATTACCCCTCTGTGGCAGACCTTCAAAGCTCGCTCACGATACGCAACAGTTCTTCCAGTCCTTTTACGCTCAAGACCATGAGCATCGTATCCCTACTGATACCCTTTGTTCTGGCCTACATTGTATATGCATGGCGTTCGTTGGATCTCCGCAAGATAACTAAGGGTGAAGTGACCGACTCTCGAAATATCACGTACTAATCCGTACCAATCCTGATAACAAGAAGCGAGGATGCACCCCACGGCACATCCTCGCTTTTCATGCAGTATAACCCCGATTGATTAGGGCAATAGCATTGAAGCCGTGACATTAGGAGTAAAGTCATTGGATGAATTGTTGGTGTCCATCCAAACTTCGTCAATGTTCTTGCGGATAACGCTCTTGCCGTAGCGATTGGGGTCGTTATTCATCGCGCCGCAGTAAGAGTAACCTTGATCCAGAATGCTATTGAATGAGTTTACCTTCCATACGGCAGAAACACCCAAATTAACAGCATCGATTACCCAGGCATTGGGCACCTTATAGGCATGTGAAATGTTGGCTGTGTGCCACGAGCCATTGGGCAAATGGAGCTGATACTGCCCTTCCCACTTGTAGTTGGCCAGGAAGTTTTCCTTGGTCACGCCTGCGGGAGGCATGGCAATGGCATATCCGTAAAGACCGCGATCGTTAAGCACCCAGAGACTCTTGCTGTAAGTGTACCAAATATCCAAATTATCGACATTCGGATTGTCTATATCCTGCATAGCGGGAACCTGCGATTGGTCGAACCACTCAAATCGGGCATTGGACAAGTCGAATGAGTTGGGATTGGTGAGCGTGTGATTCTGAGCATTGTTGGCAATAACGATACTCTCATTAGCTTCAAGCGTTGTTCCTGCCGGAATACAATAGACCGTCTGCACGCAGGCATGGGTATTGTAGGTGGCATCATACTGGGCATCTATGGCAGAATTGACTTTGGCTTCCATTATCATCAGACCGCTGATGTCAAGGGGCAGCTCCTTTGTATTAATCAATTTGAAGTATTGGTCACCATGCCGTTTGTCGGGTCTGCCCGTATTGCCGAAAACGGTGCTCGTATAGAAGACCTCTTCGATAAGAATATCTCCCGCCAGTAGTCTGAGATCGGACTGACGAAGCACAACGGAACCCATGATACGCCCGCTGCTTTTTTCGCGGATTTGGAGTTCGGTTTTGCGCTCCATGCCTGTGGTGTTTTCCGTCACGCCAATCGTCTGTTTGCCCGCCTCCAAAGTAGAGCGTGTTTGGGGCACGTCTTCCCGAATCCATGAGGCAGAGGGAGGCACCACCACTTCGCAACCCTTCGGCACAGCTATTTCCGCAGTGCCGGCCGTGGCTCGCATTGAAATTTCCGGCAGAGTGATGACTGTCGGTTGTTTTACCTCGTCTTCTGAAGGAAAATTCATTTGTGCCTCTTTTTGGCAAGAGGCGAGCAGGAGGCATGCCAATGCCATCGTGCTCAAGAAACTGAATTGTTTCATGTTTATTAATAGATTAAAGTTACCGTTCCCACTATTGAGAGCTGTTTGGGGATATTTGTGCTTCTTACTTTTTGCGAATACAGCGAATAGGAAGAGCCTCATGCTTTTTGGCTTTACTTTTATTGTCAATAATGTATCCGAATGCGCTGGTTATTTTGCCATAACTAGCCCGCAGGATGTATGCGTGATGGTTTCGCTTATTCGCCATCCATTCATTAGAATACAGCCTTACACCATACGGGCTAAGATTAAGTATTTCTTTTCTGCTTCCAACGCCCGGATAAAAGACACGTTCGCCACCAGCAGCATTGCCCTGCGGAGCATAGAAAAAAGAGAATAGAGCTTGAGCTTGTCCATCCTGCCGGATGGTCACATTCTTTTCCAAATCGAAATCGTTCCATATAGCCGGTTCAGGTACTTGCCATCCCATTGGGCAGGGGTCGTAGAAACTTTTCAGTGCCAGATTCGGGTAAGGAGAGTGCCACGGAGTGGGAGGCAGCTGTATGTCCTTTGCCCAACCGGATAAAGGATTACCCGAAATATAGATGGTGGGATGCTGCACAACAAAAGCTATTGACTGCCATTGTTTTTGAATCTGTTTATTGTAAACATGGTTTGTGGCCACATTCTTGGGGTTCTCTTTCTCCAGCGGCTTGCCCTCCACATCATACAGGGTGACTGATGTGGAGCCATTGGCACAGAAGGGATCTTTGCGTCCGAACTGATAAAAGAGCTGTCCCTGACGTCCATCTTCCGGCTTCCACAGTTCGGTGCGTGCACCTAGGTTGCGGTCCATGATGAAAGTTTTGGCATAGGCTCCGGTTTCCCAATCCGCACCACCATAGCGATGCACTTTGCCGCCCGGCACATCATAAAAGTATTTGCCTGCCTGCGGAGTGAGTATGCTAACGTTGGGGTTGTATCGGGTTACCCAGATATGCCAACTCCAGAGGTAATTGCCGATTTGGTCTTCGGTGCCTTTGCGGCGAATGGCTATCACGGCATTACCCTCGGCTTTGAGCGATCTGATGGAGAAGTAGGCTCCGTCGGCTGCTCCTCTGCCTTCCAATACGGTTACGTCTTTGCCCTCGTCATTCACGAAGCGTACCAGAGGTTCCGGGGTATCCTGCCATAGCAGGCTCACCACCCATTCGTCATCGGACTTAAGCGTTTTTTCGGGATTGCCATAACCGGGCAGATTCCAGAATGCATTGACACGTGCCAGTGCTATTTTTTCTACTGTTTCGGGCTGTATCATATAGCAGTTGGAGCCGACTGCGGCTTCGCCGGAAGGTGGTGCGCCTCCGGCCTGCACAATGGTTACGACGAAGCCCGGCAGTGTTTCTTTTTGGGGAGTGAAATGCACTCGGGCGGTACGAGGATTGCTGCCGAAGTTGGGAGAGATTTTCAGTTTGACCATAGGGTCTTTGGGCAGAAAGCCGCCAACTTTCTGGTTGAGTAGCGTGACCCAAGAAGCCGATGGCTCCACTCGGTAGGGTACACCGGCATCCACGGAGATATGGACCTCTTCTTTACCCTCGGCATCGGCTTTGTATTCTGTGGGACCGACCAGCGTAAATACTTCCGCCGCTTGCTGTGATATGATGATTCCGTCTTGTGCTGAGCCGGATTTTACGGTCAGTGTCACACGGCGGCTTACGCCCTTGGATGCGGGCATGGCTTTGACCTCGATGTCCCGATCGCCGTGTCCCTGTCGCTCGCTGATGGTAAACCAGTCGGCGTTGGGATGTATGATTTGCCAATCTCCGGCGCATCGGATAAAGAAGTGGTCACGGCCTCCTTCGCGAGCAAAGACCAATTGCTCCGTGGCCACTTGGAGCACAGGTTTTTCTTCGAGATCTTTGCATGCCGGCAGAATGACCAAAAGGAGGATCATCGGAAGCAAACCCCTAAACAGTTGTTGGATATTCATTTTATGT
This sequence comes from uncultured Porphyromonas sp., assembly GCA_945965245.1. Lineage (GTDB taxonomy): Bacteria > Bacteroidota > Bacteroidia > Bacteroidales > Porphyromonadaceae > Porphyromonas. The sequence continues at coordinate 8,788 of CAMFNC010000236.1, forward strand.
GTCATTGTTTTATTTGTTGTATGATGGTTAATGTCATGACCGCACGGATGTGTTCGAATTCATACCTACGAATACCATGACTTCACATCTACGAGTAGGTGTGAAACAGACCCTACGGGTAGGTATGAGACAGACTCTACGGGTAGGTGTGAAACGATCATTCGGTGTGGATATCATGTATCTTTTAGAAGTTGATGCCGGCGGTTAGCTCCAGCGAGCGTGCAGTGTCGTTGACTCCATAGTGAGCCAAACGGTATCCGGCGGAAAGAAAAAGCGAGAGATATGACGTCAGTCCATAATCGGCACGTAGCGATGCCCGGCTGTCCGTGTGCGAAGTGGTGAGCCGCTCATGAATGCCGGTGGCCATTTCATCTATCCACGGAGCTATGGTTTTCGTCTGTTTGTTGGAGCCGAGGGTTAATGCTTTATTCACATTCCAATGCTGCATGATGTCCAGCGAAACATGAAGCATCCATCGGGAGCCGAGCCATGCACCCGTCAATTCCGCTCCAGTAGCCATGTTGCAGAAACTCTGCGAACTGTTCGGATAGGAGTGACTTTCTGTGGTACGATAAAATTCCGTTCGCGGAGAGAAAAAGAATGCACACTTATCGAACTCCCGACCCATGCTACCTCGCAGCGAACCTTGTGTCGTGTGGCGTAGGTATTGCGGCATATAGCCTTTGGCCGGATAGATATAGCCCAGTTTGGGCAGAATGCCTTCGAAGCCCTGCTGCATTTCGTATGCACCGGATGTTTCTATGGCCCAAACGCCTCCGGTTTCGGTGTGATGACGGTATGCCACCGACGCATCGGTTCTGTGTATCTTGGATAGGGCCAAGCCTATGGCTGCGGCTCCGCTATGCCAGTGGAGCATGGTATTCATTTTCCAATAATTATAGCCGGCATGGACCAACCAGCCGTCGGATCCGTACTGTGGCAGAATGCCTATTTGGACATAGAAGCGTTTACCTTCGTAATCCCGATTACGTGCCTCTGCGCTGCTATTGGATTGCCCCCACACGGTGTTGATGCCGGTGAAGGTATAGAGTGCCGGAGCCACTGCGTCGTATGTGACATGGAGCAGCGAACGCTGAAAGTAATCCGCTCCGCCGATGGCGCCATGCACCAGATAACGCCCCAATCGGAAACCGGCACCACCTCCCAAGGTAAAATGAGAAGTGATGTTACAGGGGCGTGGATCCAATTCGTCATATTCGAGCAGGGCACGGTATGCCACTTGCAATCCGTAACTGATGCCTCCATCTCTGCGGGCATATCCTCCGGCAAAGGAGTAGCACTCGTGTTTCATATCTCCACCCACGTTGTCGCCCGAAAAATAGGGAGCTAATAGGCAAAAATCGGAAGTGGTATTCCACCGCTGATTGCGCACAAGTCCCTGCGTGTAGTCTATCCGACCAAAAGCCAGGGCACGACTGCCCAACCGCAGATAGGAGTCGAAGCGGAAAGTCCCATCGTTGGCTCCCTCTCCTTCTTGCGGATAAACGGCTCTATCCATGCGCTCGTAGAGGAAGTGGCCGGAGGTAATGGAAAGGGATGAGCGGTAGCGATAGAGTTGCGCTGCCGGATTGAGTTCGTATTGCCCTGCTCCCAAACGCTGGTCCGGTAATAGCCGTATGGCGGTTCTGGATTTGATGTCCACCGTGTCTTTTTCGGGAACGACCGAGGCATGCAGTTGCGTGGCACCCCAAACAGCACCCAGCAGAAGAATGCATAAATATATTGTATGTCTTTTCATTTTCATGAGGTTATTTGAAGTTGAATTTTAGAGTAATCTCTTGCTTGTCATCCATCAGCTCGTACAGTACGGCTCCCTGACCCTTTTCTCCCTGCAAGGGCAGGACAATCTGCCGGGAAGAACCGTCGGGATAGAAAACCGTGCCGTTTATAAATATTTCGTAGTATCCACGCAGCAATCTCATGTGGAAGGATTTTCCCTGCACCACGAAAGGCTTTTCTTCGGATACCGATAGGAAATTTTCCAATGAATTATGGTTGAGTATCCAATTGGAAGATGTAGCGGAGAAGACCAGTCGGGTATAAGGTTTATTGTCGGGTAACTTGACATGCATGGTCACATCGGAGAACACATCAAAACCCTCTTGCTCTTGGCAGGAAGTGCTCAGACACCAGATGCAGGTCAGCAAGAAGAGGCTGCATACCAGGTAGCGGAATAGAATATTTGTTTTCATTTTATTCATGATGAAAGATTAGAGTTTGAAATTGATTTCCATACCGAAATAGGGTGTGGGGCGAGGTATGCGCATGATAACGTCCTTTTCGCTTTGCTTTTCGCGCTCCTTGTATATCGTGAGCATTCTATTGACAAAGAAAGAGACCATCATACGCTTGTCCAGAAACTCCTTGCTTAGCTTGAGGTTGATGCGCATATTGAACGGAGTTCGCTCGTATGGACGCTCCATTCGCTTCTCTCGTATCAGACGCTGCAATTCCAGCTTGACGTTCGGATCTGTGACCGTATTCACATCGGCCGGGAAGGGTTTCCATTGGCCGCTATAATCCACATAGTAGTCAGGACGCTCATGAGGCATATTGATTTTCTTGCCGGAAAACCACTCAATCTGGAAGTTGGAAGAACATATCAATCCCAGACTTGGGAACTGAGTGTCGAGCATGAAATTGGTTCGGAATTGCTCGAATACATACAAGTCGTTTTGATGATATACCCCCACATAAGAAGACCCATGATGTCCGATGTCATCGCGAGGTACGTCGTAGAAGAAACTGCTGTTTTCATACCGATTGTGGAAATAGGCACCTGTGGCAGTCAGTTTGGTATTGATGACGGGATAGCGAGGTGTGGCAAACACAAATTCCAATCCTCGCTTGGCTATACGGCTGCCGTTTTCGTAGTATCCGTATGTGGAGCGTCTTGAAAATTCCTTGAAGGGAATATCTTCGATTTTATCTCCGGGCATATTGTCGAATTGGCGATTCTTAATCGTATAATATCGAGGCAGTATGCGGAAGGCATCTTTCATGTCTTCGCGGAAGTATGTGGCCGTGGCAAAATAATCACGCCATGAGGCATCGGCACGAATTTCCCATTTGTCATTGTGTGCCGGCATCAAATCGAAGTTGGTGGGGTTTATTTTGTAGGTTTCCATCAATGCCCTATTGCTTCCGTAGTAATTATACATGATATGGCAGTCGTACAATGGTTCTGGACTTAGGTGCTCCATGGTGGGCATTTTTGTGTGTCTGCCGTATCCGCCTGCCAGATCGAAGCGCAGATTGTGTCCGGCCAAGGATAGAACTGGGAACTCCAGCTGTGCGTTGATGCGGGGGTCGGCAAAAACTTTGCCGTGTATCTTGTATCGCTTGTCAAATCCCAACATGGATGATAGGCGCAAACCGGCCTCCAATCCGAAACGAAATCCGGCAAAACGTAAAGAGAGATTGTCTTCCACAAATGTTGCCAGAGTATGATAGGCCGGTATTTCACGATACGGGCGTGCCACCAAATCCATGGTAATATCAATGGGGTTCTGAGGGTCGAAGAGCACACCACGACCATAGTTTTTGGACATGCGCCAGTCTGCACCCACTCGAATCCGATTGCTCAGCCATTGGGTTCTGTCCATGCCGAAGGTGGCTATGGCATTGGCATAAGCATAGAGCGGATTGCTTTCATTGCGGAGCGTGGCGTCGAAGGTGGCATCTTGGGCCGTGAGTGTGCGCACGAAATACACACCCTCGCCCAGATAAGGTACCATGATGGGTTCGCCCGGCACACTGGTCACATGACGCCAATGGTCGAACTCGGAAAACTCCCCCGTAAGCGCAGCTTGCACGTTGAGTCCTCGGAAGAAGTTCTTTCGGTTTTTGGGTGAAATGGAAAAATGGTTTTGCCAGGCAATACGGTTATAGTCCATCCGGTACTTCTCAAACAACACATTGCCCACTTTGTCTATATTCTTGTCATAGCGATTCTTATTGACCGTACTGGTATAATCGAGGCTCGTGCCGGCGGTAAAGACATAGGGAGAGCCGCTCTGCCAAATCTTATTGAGCCGGAGAACGGTGCCCAGACGGCTGTAATTGAACCGAGTATTGGTGGGCGAGGCTTTGGAGTCCAGATAATTGACACCCAGATTGAGCGTCAGCTTATCTTGCTTTCCCCATTCAAAACCTTTGCCGGTATAAAACAACTTGCTATACAAGTCGGCTTTGAAACGAGCCTCCAGCTTGCCGGCTCCCATCTTACGCTTGATTTTGACCAAACCACTGGTCAGCTCGCCATATTCCACAGAAGGAATACCACGCACGATCTCCACTTCCTCGATGTCGTCGGTGGAGATGGTACGCAAATCCACTCCTCGGTTAATGGCATTAGACACACCGGAAAAATGGACACGAACCCCCGGTGAGTATAACTGATCTGCATCGGTATTGATGGGCACACCATCCACCACAAAAGCAATGCCCAAAGACCCGGTGGTATAGTTGCGTTCGGGAGCATCGTCCGCCTCACGTAAGCGTATGGTATTTACACCAGTGAAATTGGGGTCGTATGACCGACCGCCGGGCAGCAATTCCAATAAATCGCCAAATCCCGACGGCTGAAGGTGCGACATGGCCTTTTGCCCGATTTTGGATGCACTGGTTTTGCCACGTGCGGGGGTGGCTGTCACCACCACCTCTTGCAGCTTCACCGGAGCGATATGAACGGGCAGAGAAAGGCGTGTGTGTTCCGAATTTGCCAAAACGGACGCGTGATATACGGAACCCTGATAGCGAATGTGCGCTTTGTACGAGCCTTGTGGAATCTTGCGAAAAAAGCACATCCCTCGGTCATCGGTAATTCCGGTGTAAGAATACTTGTGGTTTTGTTCCATTTGCAAAACCACCAAAGCAGCAACCAATGGTTTGCGATTGGCCGTTTCCACCACCGTCAGTTCCACTTGACCGTGAGCAAGAGATTCGGCAGATCGCACGTGCTGCGGCGTGGCATGCCCATAGCAAAAAAGCAGGCATACCAGCATCAAAAGAAATTTCTTTACAGACATTTTTCTGATCTGATTTAAATGAATAAGAAGATTAATTGATTTGAAGGAGAAATTATAGTTGAGTCGACCGTAAAACTCCGCATAAAAGTATGGCGTTGGCCAAAATGACACAATACCGCATAATAGTGATTTTGCCTATTGTTTATCCCCAATTATAGGGATCTTTTTTATCGTCCGACCGGTTAATGGAAGGAGATAAATACCTGTTTGTAAAGGACTGGATGTGGAAGGGCTTCTGCCCGGCGGAATAAACCTTTCGATAAGCAAAAGCTCTAACTATCAGCGGTGATATGAATGAATTACATCGGATTATTAACGAAAAATAATATCTTTGTAATGAACGATTAACTTTTATCAGAACATTTTACAAGTAAAAGAATATGAAAAAAATGATTTTCTTCCTGCTCGCCACGGTGCTTTTTGTGACGGTAGGATACGCTCAAGATCAGAAGAAACAGGGTGCTGTGATTTATGCGGCACAGACCGATCATGACTTTGGAAAAATCAAAGAAGCCGATGGAAAAGTTTCGCACGTATTTGTGGTCAAGAATACAGGTACCAAGCCTTTGGTGCTGACTCGTGTGGTGGCTTCTTGCGGTTGCACCACGCCCGAATATGAAAAAGAACCCATTATGCCGGGCGAAGAAGGTAAAATCAAGATCACATTCAATCCCGAGGGACGTCCCGGTCAATTCATCAAAACCATAGCCGTGTATAGCAACGGAATGGATGGAGCTTATGTATTGCGCATTAAAGGCGTGGTGATTTAGATAAGACGAACCCCATATACACATCAAAAAAGCTGCATCGGAAAAATTTCCGATGCAGCTTTTTTTTGCCCCACTCGGGGAAGTGTCCAAATTTATACACAAAATAAACTCAATTTATACATATTTTCCTCGCGTTTTATGCATAAAATAAAATCAATT
>CAMFNC010000237.1 GCA_945965245.1 uncultured Porphyromonas sp.
TATTATTAGTAACTCATTGACAATCATGTCCAATTAATTAAAAACAGAAGAGTATGAAAAGATTTACACTGTTCTTTGCATGCCTATTCTTATCGTTAGGCATGGCGTTGGCACAGCAGAAGACCGTTTCGGGTGTCGTTATCTCGGCAGAAGATGGCGAACCCATCATCGGTGCATCTGTGGTAGCCAAAGGCCTCTCGGGAGTTGGCGCACAAACGAATTTGGATGGCAAATTCTCATTCAGTGCCCCGGCTTCATTAAAAACCATCATTGTGAGCTACGTGGGCATGCAAACCCAGGAAGTAGCCGCCGGTAAAGACCTCCGCATCGTGCTCAAGGCCACAGCCGTACAGCTGGAAGGCGTTGTGGTTACCGGTATGGGTATCAAGCGTTCACAAAAATCACTCGGTTATTCTGTTCAACAAGTAAAAGCCGAAGAATTGCAAACCACACGTACCACCGATGTAAACAATGCGTTGGCAGGTAAGATTGCCGGTGCTCGCTTTACGGGTGGTTCCGGTGCTACCTTCGATGCCGGCTCTATCGTATTGCGCGGTACATCCAACTTAAGCCCCGGTGGTTCCGAACCCATCTATGTGGTGGACGGCGTGATTACCAATAAAAACATGGTCAATATGGACGATGTGGCCAGTCTGAACGTACTGAAAGGTCCGGCCGCTACTGCCGTATATGGTTCTGAAGGTGGCAACGGTGCTATCATCATCCAAACCCGCAGCGGCGGCAATGGCTCCGGTGACAAAGCTCAGATGTCTGTCGATTTCAGCCACACCACCACTTTCGAAAAGCCGGTGAACTACTTCGACTTCCAACAAGAGTATGGTGGTGGCTACATGGGAGCCAATGCAGAAATGCCCATTTACAAGTGGAAAGACGGTCATGACCCTGCTTGGAAAGTATTGGATGGCAAGAGATATTATGACTATGCCAACGATGCCAGCTGGGGACCCAAATTAGACGGCAAGGAGTATATCCCATTTTACGCATGGGATAAAACAGATCCTCGTTTCGGTAAAACCGCCCTATGGCAAGCTCATGGCAAGGATAATGTTTTGGCCTTGTTCCGCACCGGTATGACCAATACGACCAATGTGGCTTTTGCTCGTGCCGAAAAAGACCATTCTACTCGTGTTTCGTTTACCAATATCGATCGCCGAGGTATCTATCAGAACAGTGATGCCGCACGTCGTTTTCTAAGTGTCAAGACCAACTTCCGCCCGATGGAACACATGACAGTAGATTTGGATTACAAATATACTTATCGTGAAAACCACAATGCGGCCACCGAAGAATACGGCGGATATAACCCCGTATATTCATTTACCCAGTGGGGACATGTCAATGTGGATATCAACGATCTCAAAGAAAACTATATCCGCCCCGATGGTTCCTATCGCTCTTGGAACATAAGAGGTCCTAAGGATTTTACTCCGGCATATCACAACAACCCGTTTGCCATGATGGATTTCATAAATCGTTACTCACGCTACACTTGGAATGTATTCAGTGCCACGGCAGCCTATGAAATCACAAATAAAATCAAAGCACAAGCCTCCGTCTTCGGCAATGTACGCAGCCAACAGTCTGAAATACAGATTGGATACAATTTTACCGGTGACGATCTTATTCCTTATTATTATCAAGAGCAAAATCGCACCAAAGATATTCGTACACAAGGCAAGATTTCTTACACCGATCGTTTCCTACAAGACCAACTCACATTAGACGCAGCTATCTATGCCGAAAATCGAGATTTCCGTTACGACATGCTAAAAGCCAATACCACAGACGGATTGGCAGCAGACAAGTGGTTTAATTTGGCTTCTTCGGTGGGAAAACAAAAGGCGGAAAACTTGTTAGACCGCTATCAAGTACGTAGTGTATATGGTACACTTACCTTGGGATGGCAGGACACCTATTTTGCAGATTTCTCGGCTCGTAACGACTGGTCATCCACGTTGCCCGACAAACACAACGGATATTTCTTCGGAGGAGCATCTATAGCCGCCATCGCCAGCAATTGGATTCCCAAAAACAACATCCTGAATTTTTGGAAAATCCGTGCCTCTGTCGCACAAGTAGGTTCGACCTTAAACCCCTATAATGTTTATCAGACCTACGAAACATCCAAATACGGAACCACAACATGGGCATACAATTCTGCCACACTCAAAAATTCCGAAATTAAACCCACCATATCCACATCCTTTGAAGTAGGTACGGAGTTCCGCATGTTCAACAATCGCCTTTGGGGTGACATCAACTACTACAACCGTATCGCACGCGATCAAATTCTCGCCCTAAACATGGCTCCTGCCAGTGGATTTGTTTATCGCTATATTAATGCCGGTCGCATTCAAAACAAAGGTATCGAAATAGCTTTGGGTGGTAGCCCCGTTAAGACCAATGATTGGCAATGGGATGTAAACTTTAATATTGCTCGCAACCGCAATAAGCTACTTGAACTCGATGGCGAAAGAAATGATTATCGTGTTTCTTGGTTTGGTTTTGGCTCACGTGCATCTCTTTATGCCGTGGTGGGTGAACCTGTCGGCACCATTATTGCAAATAATTTCAAATATGACGAGCAGGGCAGACAGGTATTCCATAAAAAAGAAGTCACAGCTACCGACCCCGTAAAAAGACAGAAGCAACAAGATGATATTGATGTCAATGGTCCATACACTCCTCTTATTTCAGCAGATGAGAAATTAGGTAACGTGCAGCCGGATTTTACCGGAGGTTTTAATACATCATTGCGTTGGAAAAACCTCTCTGTACGTGCATCATTCGACTTCCAAATCGGAGGCAACATTCTCTCCGTATCCAATATGTTCGGAGAAGGTAGCGGTTTGCTCTCCAGCACTGTAGGTAAAAACGATAGAGGTGTCGATGTTCGCGAAGATCTTAGCAAAAATGGTGGTGTGCACATAGTGGGTGTGGATGAAAAAGGCAATGCCGTAGACAGCCATTTGGAAGCCAACTACTATTTCGGAACTTTCAAATCCGGTGTTTGGGGTGCTTATCTCTACGATGCCAGCTATGTAAAAATGCGTGAATTGGCTGTTTCTTACGAATTCCCTAAAGATTTGATTATGAAAACCGGATTTCTCAAATCTGCGAGCATTTCTCTTGTTGCCAATAACCCTTGGCTGATTTACTCTGCCGTGCCCAACTTCGATGTATCCGAAGCTGTAAATGCATATCAAGGATATTGCGAACGTGGACAGACCGTAAGTTCTCGCACCATAGGTTTCACGGTTAATTTAACATTCTAAAAACTCTAACACGATTTTTATTATGAAAAGGATCAAATATATTTTGTATGCGGCCGTGTTTGGTGCAACATTCTCGGCTTGTAGTGACTTTGGAGACATTAATGTGGATCCGAACAAAATGTCAACGAAGGAAAGTTCTTATTTCATGTTGGGAGCCGAACAGTATGTTCCATATTTCTCCATGAATGCCACTTACAACCCATGGGTGCAAACCGTACCCGGATATTTCGCAGAACCACGCAATTATCAGTTTACCAAGTTTACGAACTCGTTAATGCAGTTCACGACTTCCACACTGTATCGCATCGGGATTCAAAATTGCGATGAAATCATCCGGCTTAACAGCATGGAAAATCCATCAGGTACGGCAGGATTGGGTGGAGGAAAGAGTAATCAGATTGCCGTGGCGGAAACATTACGTGCTTACTTTTACATGCACATCACCGATGCTACTGGCATGACTCCCTATTTCGAAGCGGGAAAAGCACAAGAGGGTATTACTACTCCCCAATACAATACCACTCAGGAAATTTATACTGATTTGGATAAACGACTTAGAGATGCTTTTACCAAGTTTGACACAAACGAACCATTGAACTCCAATTTTGAAGTTATATATAGTGGTAATATTGCCAAATGGAAAAAGTTGAATGCCTCTCTTCGCATGATGATGGCCATCAAGCTGGCAGATGTGGATCCCACTGTCGGTAAAGAACGCTTTGCCAAAGCTTTTGCAGATGGAGGTCTTCAGTCCGATGGCACATCGCAATTGGGCGATGGTGATACATTTGCTTTTCCTTATCTTAAAGAAAATGCAAATGCAAACCTACTCTACACGAACATAGTAGTATCCGGTCGTCGTGACTTTTCACCCAGTGACTTTGTCATTGATAACTTCTTGCTTCTTAACGACCCACGTGTGGCAGATATAGCTACCACGGTAGACGGAAAGTTTGTAGGTTGCCCATTTGGTGTACAGAATAAGGAAGCAAATAACTATTCCGAATTTGCATCGCGTTATTGGCAACAAGATACTCCAGCTGAAATAATTTCCGCAGCACACATAAAACTAATACAAGCAGAAGCAGCATTATATGGGTGGATTGGTGGTACCCCTGCCCAATATTATGCAGAAGGTATTCGTGAGGCTTTTGCTAATTGCGGTATAAGCAAGAGTATGGATTTAAGTAATGTTAATAAAGAACTTGCTGCCAAACTACTTGCCAATACTGATGTTGCTGTTTATCTGGCACAACCGGAAGTTGCATTAACCGGCGATAAAGCTGGAGACCTCAAGAAAATTGCAGTGCAACGCTGGCTAAACAACTACCTCAAAGATGGTATAGAAGGATGGTCTGACTTACGCCGTTTGGATTGGCCTTTGGTTAAACCCGCACCGGGAACTCTACCCAACCTTCCTCTTCGCATGATGTATCACCCTGATGACTATGATGCAAACCGCGCCAATTATGATGCTGCGGTAGCTAAACAGCCGGACAAATTGACAACTCGCCTTTGGTGGGACGTTAAATAATCCGATGAGCGTGCGTTGAGAAACGCTTACTCAAATAATTTAGTTTAACTCTTGTGCGAAGAGTGCCCCTTTGGCAAGGAAGGGGCACTCTCTTTTTTGCATCGAACCCATCATAACGCCGAATAGAAATCACTCATTATCAGCCGTAAATGTTGGAAAATCGAATAAATAAGCCTACATTTGCAGTCCATTAACGCTCAAAATAATTTATCGGTTACCACCAAATTGTTTTTAAAAATCAACGAAAGTAAAAATATACGATAATGAAAAAAGGTATTCATCCTGAAAACTACCGCCCGGTGGTTTTCAAAGATATGTCTAACGAAGACATCTTCATCACACGCTCTACGATTGCAACCAAAGAAACAATCGAGATAGACGGTGTTACTTATCCGCTTGCCAAAGTGGAAATCTCAAGCACCTCTCACCCCTTCTTTACCGGCAAGGCCAAGTTGGTGGATACTGCAGGTCGTGTGGATAAGTTCATGAGCCGCTATGGCGATCGCAAGAAGAAATAATCTTTAGATTACAGACTCATCTTGAGCAGGCTGTTCTTCCATCGGAGAACAGCCTGTATTTTTGAATGTTTGCCAAAATGTGGCTATCTTTCGACTCCTAATCAAGTCTATCTATATGCTATCCAAACCCATACGGGGCATAACCGCTGCCCTGACTCTCCTTTTGGGCATTGCCCCCGCAACGCTGTTTGCGCAAAAGCCCACCACGGCTGCCGTGGTTACCTCTGTACCTTCTTTGGCCATCACTCCGGATGCACGCGGTGCAGCACTGGGACACAGCGGGGTGGCTTCCTCCGCCGATCTTTTCTCGCAATATTGGAACCCCGCCAAATACCTCCACACTCCCGGCAGGAAAGGATTTTCGCTGGGTTACACTCCTTGGCTCAATAAGATAGCCGATGGCATCGCACTGATGAATGTGGAGGGATACTATCGCTTCTCAACCACCACACCACAGACTTTAAGCGCATCGCTTCACTACTTCACCATGGGTAAGATTACACAGTGGGACGACCGCATGAACCAAGTGGGACAACTCGGAGCCAACGAATGGGCGTTGGATTTGGCGTATGCCCAACAGCTGACCGACCACTATGGTATGTCCGTGGCTGCACGCTATATCCATGCCGACCCCGGCATCCGCCGTGAAGGAGTGGGAGCCGGCTCGGCTTTTGCCATGGATGTGACCGGATTTTATACCCGACCGCTCAATTGGTTCAAACAGAACTGGATTTGGAATGCCGGTTTCAGCATCAAGAACATCGGCACCAAAATCAGCTTTGATGGAGGTACACATTCGGGCTTCATCCCGGCCAATCTGGCTTTGGGAATGGCACTCAAATGGATTGCTCATGAGGAACATACCCTGGAACTAAACTTGGAGATGAACAAGCTATTAGTGCCCACACCACCAATATACGATGCCACATCGTCTGCCGAGCGTGACAAGGCCTTTGCCGACTATTACAAAACTGCTGCTATTGCCGGTATCTTTAAGAGTTTGGCGGATGCCCCCGGCGGATTTAAGGAAGAGTGGCAGGAAATCCGCTGGAGTACCGGATTGGAATACAGCTATCGCAACATGTTTTACGGCCGTGCCGGCTGGAGCTACATCCACCCCAATAAGGGCGCACTGCTCACAGCAAGCATAGGGGCCGGATTGCGCTACAACGGTTTAACCTTTGATGCTGCCTACCTCTTTGCCACCACTGCCAATAATCCGGTGGATGGAACGATGAGTTTTTCGCTGGGTGTGGATCTGGAGCAAATCCATAAATTCTTCCAATAAGCTTCTTAATAAATATGTATCCATTCAGAATAGGTTACGGCTTCGATGTGCATCGCTTGGTGCCGGAGCGTGAATTGTGGCTGTGTGGCATCCGCATAGCCCACACTTTGGGATTGGAAGGACACAGCGATGCCGACGTGGCACTGCACGCATTGTGCGATGCCCTGCTGGGGGCTGCGGCACTGGGCGATATAGGCAGCCATTTCCCTCCATCTGATATGCAATACAAAAACATCGACAGTAAGATCCTGCTGCATCGTGTAATGGAAGTGGTGCGTGCCGAGGGCTACCAGGTGGGCAATGTGGATGTGACCATCGCCGCCGAACGCCCCAAACTACGTCCGCACATCGATGCCATGCGTGCCTGCATCGCCGAGGTGATGGGTATGGAAGTGGCGCAGGTATCGGTCAAAGCCACCACCACTGAAAAATTAGGCTATACGGGGCGCGAAGAGGGCATCGCCGCCCATGCCGTGGCTCTGCTGTATCAAAAAGATTTATAGCCACAGAAGTCCGTCCGATCATGGAGCATGACCCCGAAAGTTGCAAAGAATGGATAACTGCTTGAATGATTGTGAATAGCGATTTTTATCCGTATATTTGTGGCACTTGTGAAATCAACGAATACTATCTTAAACTAATTGAAATGAAAGATTTAGAAATCTTTAACTTGATTGAGAAGGAACATCAACGCCAAGCCAAAGGCATTGAGCTGATTGCTTCTGAAAACTTTGTCAGCGACCAAGTAATGCAAGCTATGGGCAGCTGCTTGACCAACAAATATGCCGAAGGCTATCCCGCACACCGCTACTATGGCGGCTGCGAAGTGGTGGACGAAGTGGAAAATCTTGCCATCGAACGTATCAAAAAACTTTTTGGAGCTGAATATGCCAACGTGCAACCTCACAGTGGTGCACAAGCCAATATGGCCGTGCTGCTCTGCTGCCTCAACCCCGGCGATAAGTTCATGGGGCTGAATCTCGCTCATGGCGGTCACCTCTCTCACGGCTCTGCCGTAAACAGCTCCGGTATGATTTATGTGCCTGTGGCATACAACCTGCGCGAAGACACCGGTATGGTGGACTATGATGAAATGGAACGTATTGCCTTGGCCGAGAAACCCAAATTGATTATCGGTGGCGGTTCTGCCTATTCTCGCGAATGGGATTATGCCAGAATGCGCAAGATTGCCGACCAAATCGGTGCTATCTTTATGGTGGACATGGCTCACCCCGCCGGTTTGATTGCCGCCGGCTTGCTGGATAACCCGCTGAAATATGCCCATATCGTTACTTCTACCACCCACAAGACACTGCGCGGTCCTCGCGGGGGTATTATCTTGATGGGTAAAGACTTCCCCAACCCTTGGGGTAAAACCACACCGAAGGGTGAAGTAAAGATGATGTCTGCCATGCTAAATTCTGCCGTATTCCCCGGTGTGCAAGGCGGTCCGCTGGAGCATGTTATCGCAGCTAAAGCTGTGGCTTTCGGCGAAGCTCTGGAACCCTCATTCAAGGATTACCAAGTGCAGGTAAAGAAAAATGCAGCCGCTCTGGCAGATGCGTTTGTGCGCAGAGGTTACAAAATCATCTCCGATGGTACAGATAACCACAGTATGCTCATCGACTTCCGTCCTAAGTTCCCCGAACTGACCGGTAAGGTGGCAGAGAAAGCTTTGGTTCTCTCAGACATCACGGTGAATAAGAACATGGTTCCTTTCGATAGCCGTTCCGCTTTCCAAACTTCAGGTATGCGCGTAGGAACTCCCGCCATTACCACCCGTGGAGTGAAAGAAGACAAAATGGACTACATCGTGGAACTGATTGACCGTGTGCTGCACGCTCCCGAAGACGAAGCCGTAATCGCTGCCGTGCGCAAAGAGGTTAATGAAATGATGAGCCACTATCCCATGTTTGCATGGTAATGGCATAAAGTGCCCATAGGGCGGAACATTCCGTCCGGTGCTTATCCATCCAACCCAAGGGGCATATCGGCATATTCAATATGTTTGATATGCCTCTTTTTGACTTTTAACCCGACAAGTGAATATGAATGCAAAGAAAGTGACCCTAACGGTAAGTATCTGCATAGCCCTCCTGATGCTGTGGGGATGTCAAAAAATCGAACACACAATGCCGGTCTATAACCAAGGCATCCACATCATGCCGATACCTGCCGAGCTGACACAGCCGGAAAATTCACAACCCTATGTGATAACATCCTCCACTCAATTGGTGACGCAGGGTAACGAAGCGAACATTGTGGCCGAATTTATCGCCTCCAAGATGCGTCGCTCCACCGGTTATTCGCTGAAAGTGGAACAAGATGAAACACCGAAAAGTGGCAACATCTGCTTGAGCATCGACCCCAAACTGAACTTAAACGAAGAGGGATATACTTTGCATTCAGACGCCCAAGGCGTACAGATAGTGGGCAAAACGGCTCACGGTCTGTGGAATGGTGCGATGACGCTGCTCCAACTGCTGCCGGCGGAAATTGAAAGCGAAAAAACGGTCAAAACCATTGATTGGCTCATCCCGGCCGTAGGCATCCAAGACGAGCCGCGCTTTACGTACAGAGGCATGCATCTGGACCCCTGCCGTCACTTCCTGCCGGTGGAGGATGTGAAACGA
Organism: uncultured Porphyromonas sp.; assembly: GCA_945965245.1. Lineage (GTDB taxonomy): Bacteria > Bacteroidota > Bacteroidia > Bacteroidales > Porphyromonadaceae > Porphyromonas. Next base: position 9,270 of record CAMFNC010000237.1, read on the forward strand.
CAGTTGGACGT
>CAMFNC010000238.1 GCA_945965245.1 uncultured Porphyromonas sp.
TTGTGCATAAAAATTTTTCATTTTTAAATCGGGAAATATGGCGATAGATTATTTTTCCTTTCGGTGGTATCGCTCCAATTCGTCCAGAAAGGCATCTACTTCGGCCTCGGTGGTGTCGTATGAGCAAACCCAGCGAACCACATGTTTGGAGGCCTCCCATACGTAGAAGAAGCAATGTTCTTGCAGTGGTGCTATCCACGCTTCGGGCAATTCGGCGAAGACAGCATTGGCCTGAGTGGGATAAGAGGGGGTAATGCCCAATCGTTTTTGCAAGCCCTCGCTCAAGCGGTGTGCCATGGCATTGGCATGAGCGGCGGAGCGCAGCCACAAACCGTCATGCAGCATGGCAGAGAATTGGGCGGCTATGAAGCGGTGCTTGCTGGCCAGTTGGGTCAGTTGTTTGCGTTTGAAAAGCGCATCGGCAGCCACTTGCGGATTGAGCACCACCACGGCTTCACCTATCATCATGCCGTTTTTGGTGCCGCCAAAACTCAGTATGTCCACTCCCGCATCGGTAATAAAACTGTGTGGAGCACAGCCTAGAGAGGCGGTGGCATTGGCCAGGCGTGCACCGTCCATGTGCAGGAGCATGCCATGGGCATGGGCATAGTCTGCCAGCGTGCGCACTTCATCGGGTGTATATACGGTACCCAGTTCGGTACATTGGCTGATGGAAATGACGCGGGGTTGTGAGCGATGCTGATCGTCACGCTGCTCGCGCACGATGGCTTCAATCTCATCTACGGTCAGTTTGCCTTGCTCCGTAGGCACGGTGAAAAGGCGGCAACCTACCTGCCGTTCAATGGCTCCGCATTCGTCCACGGCAATATGTGCGGTGGCGGGGCAGATTACGGCGTGATAGCTGTGAGCGGCAAGGCTCAGGGAGAGTGCATTGGCTCCCGTTCCGTTGAAGACGAACAGTATTTCGGCTTGCGGTGCATCCAGCACAGCACGGATGTCTGCCGTGGCTTTTTGGGTATATTCGTCATCGCCATAGCCGTGCACATGGCCTTGATTGGCTTCGGACAGGGCTTGCATCACCTCGGGCAGAATGCCGGAAAAATTGTCACTTCCGAAGCCTTTTTCTATTTTCTTCATAGCGGAAATTATAGTCATAAGAGAGTTATCTCTTACAAATATAGGCAGTTACACGATTAAAAAGGTATTATTATGAAGAGGATACCCTTGGCAAACATTATCTTTGTAAAAATAAATCCAATTGAATGCAATACGATATAGAATCACTGCGTGCGCAATTCCCCATTTTGCAGCGCACGGTACACAATAAACCGCTGGTCTATCTGGACAACGGTGCCACTACGCAGAAACCACAATGCGTAATCGATGCCATCACCCACACTTACACACAGGCCAATGCCAATGTGCACCGTGGTGTGCATACGTTGAGCCAGGAAGCCACGGCGCATCACGAGGCGGCACGGCAGCGGGTGGCGGACTTCCTCCATGCTTTCGGCACCGAACAAATCATCTTTACACGTGGTACCACCGAAAGTATCAATCTGGTGGCAGCCACTTACGGTCGTAAGTTTATCCAAGAGGGCGATGAAATTATCGTCAGCACCCTCGAGCATCACTCCAATATTGTGCCGTGGCAGATGATTGCCGAGGAGCGCGGAGCCAAACTACGGGTTATCCGCCTCACTCCGGAGGGCGAATTGGATATGATGCATTTTTGCAGTTTGCTCTCTGCACGCACCCGATTAGTGGCAGTAGCTCATGTGAGCAACGTGCTGGGCACGGTCAATCCGGTGAGTGAAATAGTCCGGATGGTACATGAGCAAGGCGCACACGTGCTGATAGATGGAGCGCAGGCGGTTCCGCACATCCCGGTGAACGTGCAGGCGTTGGATGCCGATTTCTATGTGTTTAGTGCACACAAGGTCTATGGACCCAACGGCATGGGCGTGCTGTATGGCAGGCGTGAATTGCTGGAAGCCATGCCTCCGTATCATGGTGGTGGCGAGATGATTAAAAAGGTGACATTCGAAAAGACTACCTATAACGATTTGCCTTTTAAGTTCGAAGCCGGTACGCCCGATTATGTGGGCAGTGTGGCTCTAGCTCGTGCTTTGGACTTCGTGAGCGAGGTGGGCATGGACAACATTGCAGCACATGAAGACGATTTGCTCCGCTACTGCACCCACAGAATGACCACCGAAATAGAAGGTGTGCGCATCATCGGGACTGCCGAGCACAAGAATGCCGTTATCTCCTTTGTGGTGGGCGATATTCATCCCTATGACTTGGGCATGCTGTTGGACCATCTGGGCATTGCCATCCGCACGGGGCATCACTGTGCCGAACCGCTGTTGGAGAGCTATGGGCTGACGTCCACGGCTCGTGTTTCTTTCGGGTTGTATAATACACGTGCCGAGGTGGATGCCTTTATCGAAGGGCTGAAGCGCGTGGTCAAGATGTTCTGATGCCCAAGGAACACAAACCGCTGACCCTCCGCTGGGTAGATGATGGGCTGGTGGAATGCGGATGCGATGAAGCGGGGCGCGGATGTCTGGCAGGTCCGGTATTCGCAGCTGCCGTGATATTACCTCCGGATTTCCGGCATCCTTGGCTCAATGACTCCAAACAACTGACCGAACGCCGGCGGGAAGCCCTGCGACCGATTATAGAATCGGAAGCGGTGGCGTGGGCAGTGGCGGAATGCTCGCCTGAAGAAATAGACCAAATCAATATCCTCCATGCCTCCTTTCTGGCCATGCACCGTGCCATTGATGAATTGGAGGTGCGCCCCGAACGGTTGCTGATAGATGGCAATCGCTTCGATGCTTATCCCGAAATAACGCATCAGTGCATTGTGCATGGCGATGCACTGTATTCGTCCATAGCAGCCGCCAGTATTTTGGCCAAGACGCATCGTGACGAACGAATGAAACAATTGGCTACCGACTATCCGGTGTATCAATGGGCGGATAATAAGGGCTATCCCACCGAATCGCATCGGGCAGCCGTGCAACTTTTCGGCCTTTCACCTCATCATCGCAAAACATTCTGCCGCTCTCTTCTCGATTTTTGACGGGAAAAAGTCTGTTTTTTAGGTCAGAAGGGGTTGATTATAAGCAGGTTCTGTGCTATTTGTGTAACTTTGCAGCCAAAATCATTTAATTAGAATGCAGGATATTAGAAATATTGCCATCATCGCCCACGTGGATCACGGTAAAACCACCCTCGTGGATAAGATGATGCTTGCCGGTAAACTTTTTCGAGACGACAAAGCTGCCGAAGTGGATACTTTTCTGGATAACAACGACTTGGAACGCGAACGTGGGATTACGATTGTATCCAAAAACGTAAGCATACGCTATAAAGGCACCAAAATCAACATTATAGATACTCCGGGGCACGCCGACTTTGGCGGTGAGGTGGAGCGGGTCTTGAATATGGCTGACGGCTGTTTGCTTCTGGTGGACGCTTTCGAAGGGCCGATGCCGCAAACCCGATTTGTTTTGCATAAAGCCATTGAGATGGGATTGAAACCCATCGTGGTTATCAATAAGGTGGACAAACCCAACTGCCGCCCCTCCGAAGTGCAGGAATTGGTATTCGACCTGATGTGCAGCCTCGATGCCACCGAAGAGCAATTGGATTTCCCCACTATATACGGCTCTGCCAAAAACGGTTGGATGAGCACCGACTTCAATCAGCCGACCGAAGATATTACCGCCTTGCTAGATGCCATAGTGACTCATATCCCGGCTCCGCAGCAGTTGGAGGGCCCAGCTCAGATGCTCATTACATCGCTGGACTATTCTTCGTATGTGGGTCGCATCGCTGTGGGTCGCGTACATCGCGGTACATTGTGCGAGGGGCAGGACATTACGCTGTGCAAGCGCGATGGTTCCAAACAACGCATGAAAATCAAAGAAGTAAATACATTTGAGGGTTTGGGACGTGCCAAAGTACAGGAAGTAAGCTCCGGCGATATCTGTGCTTTAATCGGCATCGAGGGTTTTGAAATCGGTGAAACCGTAGCGGATTCGTCCTCTCCAGAAGCTTTGGATACGATTGCCGTGGACGAACCCACCATGAGTATGCTTTTTACCATCAATAACTCTCCGTTCTTCGGCAAGGAAGGCAAATTCGTAACCTCACGACATATCCACGACCGATTGATTAAGGAACTGGATAAGAACTTGGCACTGCGTGTGGTGCCCACCGAGTCGGCGGACTCATGGCTGGTATATGGCCGCGGTGTACTGCACCTTTCGGTTCTGATAGAAACCATGCGGCGCGAAGGTTATGAATTGCAAGTGGGACAGCCACAGGTTATCATTCAAGAGATTGATGGAGTGAAATGCGAACCCATTGAAGAGCTGACAGTCAATCTGCCAGAAGAATCTGCCAGCCGAATCATCGATATGGTCACGAAGCGCAAGGGCGAAATGACCATGATGGATACGAAAAATGATCGGGTATTCCTCGAATTTAAGATACCGTCACGCGGTATTATCGGTTTGAATAACGCCGTTCTGACAGCCTCTGCCGGTGAAGCTGTGATGGCGCACCGCTTCTTGTCTTTCGAACCGTGGAAGGGTGAAATAGAACGTCGCAACAATGGCTCTATCATTGCTTTGGAGGGCGGTACGGCCTATGCCTATGCCTTGAACAATTTGCAGAGCCGCGGACGCTTTTTCATCTCACCTCAAGAGGAGGTATATGCCGGTCAGGTGGTGGGTGAACACACCAAGGAGGGCGACCTCTGTGTGAATGTGTGCAAGAGCAAGAAACTGACCAATATGCGTGCTTCCGGCAGTGATGATAAGGTAAGTCTGGCTCCTCCCGTGGTTTTCAGCTTGGAGGATGCCTTGGAATATATCAAAGCAGATGAATATGTGGAGGTGACACCCAAGAGCATGCGTATGCGTAAGATTATCTTAGACGAAATCGAGCGCAAGCGTCAGAACCGTCAAGCCGACTGATTTTTCTGTCCGAGAGATATAAAAAGAGGATTTCCGCATGGAAATCCTCTTTTTGTGCCTCAAAATCAGAGACCGAAGTACACTTCATTCATTGGCAAATCCCACTCATCGTGGGGTAATTGCTCCGGTTTCATCAAGCCGATGGTCACCCCTATCGTATAGGCCTGGGGAGCAAGAGCCAAATAGCGGTCATAATATCCTTTGCCACGTCCCAATCGAAAGCCGGCAGCATCGAAAGCCAATGCCGGCACCACAATCAAATCAAAATCACGAGACGATATTTCCGGAGCATCTTCGGGTGAAGGTTCCGGTATGCCAAATGCATTGTCTGTGGAAAAGTCAGTATCGTTTCGGAGTTGGAGAAAGCGCATGGTTTCTGCATCTTCCACACGAGGCACCGCCACCGTTTTACCAGCATCAAGGAAGTGCCGGATGACCGCTGAAATCTCCGGCTCATCCGGCAGAGGCATGTAAAAACCTATACATTGAGCCTCACTGAGTTTCGGGTTGTCTATCAGGCGCCGGCAAATTTCTTCCGAAGCGCGATTACGCACATCGGTCGTCAGCTCCTCGCGACTCATTCGACGCAGCACGCTGCGCCATGTTTTCTTGTCACCCTCGGTCAGGTTCATGACTTTTTATCCGTTTTTTGATGTTTCTGGGTGGGATAAGTTTGCCCCTTGTTGATGGCATTGATAGCCTCCTGCATGGCTTTGTCGCTTTTCATCAGCACACGATACACTCCTTCGCGGTCAAAGAAGAAGTCCGCCACCAGGGCATATAGATTGGTGCGAATCAGTTCGTATGAGCGGTTAAAAAGCATGGTGCGTATCTGCACTCCCTCTTGGTTTTGGGCATAAGCCGCCATGCTGTGTACCACACCGCGGGTATCCAGCAGCCCAATCAGTTCATCCACGGATTTGGCTTTCGACAGCCATTTGCGATTACTATCGGCATACATAAAAGCATATTTCTGCATGGCTCCCGACTCTGCCAGACGGAGGTAATATGAAGTAATGCCGGAAGTATCGCGCGGGATGAAAATATCGGGAATGATGCCTCCGCCGCCATATACGATACGTCCGCCGTGGGTGCGGTATTGCACCGTGTCGTTGATGCGCATGCTGTCGGCATTATACAATTCGCCATGCATATACCGCTCTTGTATATCCATCAGATAGTTCTCCTCGTTTTCTTGGTTATAAGGCTTTTGGATGCAGCGGCCGCTGGGGGTATAGTAGCGAGCCACCGTAAGTCTGATTACGGAACTATCGGGCATCATGTATGGACTTTGCACCAGCCCTTTGCCGAAACTACGTCTGCCGATAACGAGCGCACGGTCATGGTCTTGCATCGCACCGGTGAATATCTCACTGGAGCTGGCCGAAAATTCGTTTTGCAGCACCACCAGAGGCAGGTCTTTGAGTAGTCCGTCATGATCGGTAATGATCTCCCGTCGGGGAAATGCCTTACCCTCGGCATACAGCACCAATCGCTTTTCGGGCAAAAACTCACTGCCAAGCAATGTGGCGGCATCCAGATAGCCGCCGCCATTGTCCCGAAGGTCTAAAATCATGCCTTTTACCTTGCTTGCATTTTGGGCAAAGGCAGAAAGTACTTCGCCCTGTGTGTGCAAACCCCATCCGTTCAGGCGGATATAGAGCACGTCCGGTGAGGCCATGAAAGCTGTTTCCACAGTGGGCACCGGCACATCGTCACGCACCACCTTGGCAGTAATGAGTTTACCATCGCGCAGCAAATCCAGTTTGACCACACTCCGCTTGGCACCCCGCAGGCGGTTCAGTATCATTTTATCTTCTGTAATGGTCTGGCCGAATAGTGGCTTGCCATCGGCACGCAGCATACGGTCGCCGGCTTTTACGCCTGCACGTTCGCTGGGGCCACCGGGAATTACTCGGATAACCACGGGAGTATCCAATAAGGTGTTGAACTGCACACCGATACCACTGAACGAGCCGTCCAGCCGTTCGGCCTCGGATAAGTTTTCTTCTTTGGTCAGGAAAGTCGTGTGTGGGTCCAATCGCCCCAGCAGTACCGGGATGGCACCGTTTTCCAAACTTTCGATATCCACCGAATCCACGTATGCTGTTTCGATGAGTTTGATTACGCGTTCCAGATTGCCTCCTCGCAGCGTACGGCGTTCTGCCAGCCTGCCGATGTAATGCCCCAGCGCATACACTCCGGCAGCGCATAGGAAGAAGAGTAAGAAATTGCGAAAAGATTTTGCAGTCATCACAAAAACTTGTTTTAGAGCGTTTCGGCCGGGATGAAATCGACCTGAATACCGGCACGACGCAGCAGTCTGAGACCCTCATCGAGTCTGTACTCTTCGCTATAGACCACCCGTTGGATACCGGCTTGGATTATTAATTTAGAACATTCAATGCAGGGAGCAGCGGTTACGTAAATGGTGGCGCCACGGCTGTTATTGGCCGAACCTGCCACTTTGGTAATGGCATTGGCTTCGGCATGCAGCACATAAGGTTTGGTTACGCCATTTTCATCTTCACAAACATTTTCAAAACCCACGGGAGTGCCATTGTAGCCATCGGAGATGATCATCTTGTCTTTGACGATGAGCGCCCCCACTTTCCGGCGTTGGCAATATGAGTTCTCGGCCCAAACTAGAGCCATGCGCAGATAGCGTTTGTCCAGCGCCAGCTGCTTTTCTTCTTTATCGGTCATAATATGTATGTGAACCAGTTGTGAGAAAACACCCGGCTAAGTATTTTTTATTACTTGTACAAAGGTAGTAAAAGTAAATGACCCTAATACTTTTCTGCCCGCTGCGAACCGTTTTATTTTTTCTTGCATAAAATGAATTTGATTTATGTATAAAATGCGCGTGTTTTATGCATAAATTTCTTGCAATTTGTGCACAAAATGGAGAGACTTTTTCGGAACCCCATAACAGACTCATTTATAGGGAGTTTCACTTCCAGATATGATTTCCATTATATTCCTAATAAGCAGTTTTGGAGTCCAAGGGGTAGAAGCGTGTGTATCAACCATCTTGATCCAATGATTAAGGAAGGATGTTTATCTTTAAATAGTATCAAGAAATGCTTTGGCGGAACTTTAATCCAGGTCATTCCGCAAATGAAAAAGGAGAAAAACACTGAAAAACGTAGTTTCAAATTATTACTGTCTGATAAAAGCTTAGAGGTGATTTTACTTATACATTCGGCAAAAACATATCGAAATCACATGCAAAGAAACTCATGTCCTCCCATATATTCACGGTATGTGGTGGATAGAGAAAATGAATAAAGACGAGATTTTGCTGTTTTCTGACACCAATAAGCGGAATTATAAGGTGCATCTAAAAAGAGTCTTTTAGTCAAATTTTGAGGTGAAGGGTATTCCTAACAAAAAGAAACGTCTTTACTCCAAAAATGAGTCAACCAGAGAGGAGCTGTGTCGAACGTCTGTTTCGGTGCAGCCTCTTTCTGTTGATGGCCGGGAGCTGATGCCGGACGTTGGCATTTTGCTTTTTTTGCTAATTTTAGGTGCGATTATAATAAAACACATTGTTGATATGTGCGTTATTCTCTAATTATTAAAATAAGATGAAAGTCATGAAAAAAGTACTCTTACTCTTGTTGTGCATCTTACCGGTGGCAATGACCGGCTGTGGCACAAGCGGAAAAACCATTCGTACTCCGCAACGCTCGATTCGTACGGTGGATATTGTGGCGGTAAACGATATGCACGCTGCCTTGACCCAGTTCCCGCGCTTTGCCTATATGGTGGATAGTTTGCGGAAAATCTATCCGGAACTGCTGTTGTTTTCCGGTGGCGACAATCAGACGGGCAATCCTATCAATGACCAATATGTACCCAAAGGGCGGCCTATGATTGAGTTGATGAATGCCATGCGCTTCGACCTTTCGGCCGTGGGCAATCATGAATTTGACTCCAGACCAGAGGGTTTTCTTAGTAATAATCAGACGGCTAAATTCGATTGGGTGTGTGCCAATGTGACTCAGCCTGCCGATAAGGATTACAGAATTAAAACCCATAAAATATTCTCGTTGCCGAACGGTGTGCTGCTGGGCGTTTCTTCTGTGATAGCC
>CAMFNC010000239.1 GCA_945965245.1 uncultured Porphyromonas sp.
GCCGTAGATCGTGTGATTGGCGGTTTGGAAAAGAAAAACAAGATTACTACCGAGGAAGAGCGTCGCAGCATTGCAGTACACGAATCGGGGCATGCCACCATCAGCTGGATGTTGGAGTATGCCAATCCGTTGGTCAAAGTAACCATTGTGCCGCGTGGTAAAGCATTGGGTGCTGCTTGGTATCTGCCCGAAGAACGTCAGATTACGACCAAACAGGCGTTGCTGGATCAGATGTGTGCTACTTTGGGCGGACGTGCTGCCGAGGAGGTTTTTCTGGGTAGAATATCCACCGGGGCAGCCAATGACCTCGAACGCATCACCAAGTTGGCGTATGCTATGGTCGTTTATTATGGTATGAGCGATAAGATGCCCAATGTGAATTACTTCGAGATGCAAAATGAGGGTTGGGGTATGACCAAGCCGTATAGCGATGATACTGCCGAATTGATAGATCATGAGGTGCAAGACTTGATAGCTGGTCAGTATGAGCGTGCCAAGCAAATCTTGAACCAATATGCCGACGGACATCATCGTTTGGCTGAAATGCTGTTGGAGCGTGAAGTGATTTTTACGGAGGATGTGGAGGCAATCTTTGGTAAGCGTCCGTGGATATCGCGTACCGATGAGTTGATGACCAACCCCGAACGCAAGAAAGCTGTACCCGAAATCAAAGCGGTGGAAGACGCTCCGACTGAAGCAACACCCGAGCCTTCTAACAGTAATTCTGCATCGGAAGAAGTTCAAATCGAAGAAAAGTAATAAGATAAAAAAATGTCGAACCTCCTGCTCCGTTCCATTTCCGGCAGTGCATATGTGGTCATAGTGGCTTGTGCCGTGTTGCTAAAGAATCCGGCTGTATATGTGGCTGTATTCTCTCTTTTTGCCCTGATGGGTGCATGGGAGTATAGCCGTTTGGTGCAGAATAATCGCACTCGCCCCATTCGTAGTATCGTGGATGGTTTGGCTGCTTCTTATATTTTTACTGTTACTTTGTTTTCCGGAATATCCGGCATAGATCGGATATTGTATGTCCCATATGTGGCATACCTCCTCTATATTTTTATCCGTAATCTCTATACCGAGGGTGAAAACGGAATGACCGACCTTGCTAAAACCATTTTGGGGCAGGTGTATGTGGCAGGTGGATTGAGTATGGCCAATTTCATCGCTTTTTCTTCGGATAGCATGACTTTTGCCGATTTTAACTCCCCGTTGCTCCTTTCCGTGTTTATTTTGATTTGGATCAATGATACAGGAGCCTACATCGTGGGATCCACATTAGGAAGACACAAGATGGCACCCAAGATTTCACCTAAGAAATCATGGGAGGGCTTTGTGGGCGGTATTGTATTTGCCATGATGGGTGCCGCTTTGTTGGGACACTTCTGGATACAAAACGGGATGGAGTGGTATGTGTGGGCTTTGGTTGGTGGCATTGCTGCCGTGGCTGCCACGTGGGGTGACCTTGTGGAATCTAAACTCAAACGAACTGCCGGTGTCAAAGATAGCGGATGGATAATACCCGGTCATGGAGGTATTCTTGACCGTATTGACAGTGTGCTAATCACCTTGCCGTTTATTTATGTAGCATTGCTTATCATTAATTATTAACGTTAGGCAGCTATGTTTTCGCATCGTTTTATTTTCTCCCCATTTGGTAATCTTTGTTGCCGGATGGGGATATTCTTTGCAGAACCAATTTGAATTTTATTTCTTACCTAATAATATATGTAAAAATGGAAACAATCCATCTTTTGAAGGATAATACACTCCTGAGTAAATTTTTATCTGAAATGCGCGATAGCCGCATCCAACAAGATCGCTTGCGCTTCCGCCGCAATATCGAACGTGCTGGCGAAATTGTAGCTTATGAAATCAGTAAGCACTTTCAGTACAAGGATATAGATGTGACCACACCACTTGGACATGCGCAATGCCATGTGCCAGCCAATCCCTTGGTAGTGGGCACCATCTTGCGTGCGGGGCTTCCTTTTCATCATGGGTTTCTCAATTATCTGGACGAGGCTGAAAATGCATTTGTATCTGCTTATCGCAAGTATAAAGATCGGTTGAACTTTGATATTTATATTGAGTATATCGCATCGCCTGACCTTACGGATAAGACATTGATTTTGGTGGATCCCATGCTCGCCACAGGTGGTTCCATGGAATTGGCATATCGTGCATTGCTCACCAAGGGTTCGCCCAAGCGTGTACACATGGCCAGTATTATTGCCAGCCGCCAAGCTGTGGATTATCTGGAAGAAAAATTTGCCGATGAACCCATTACTCTGTGGATTGCCGATATAGATCCCGATTTGGACGAGCATTCTTACATTGTGCCTGGTTTGGGTGATGCGGGTGATTTGGCTTACGGTGAAAAGTTATAACCGAAAGTTTTGAAAAGCTTAGAGCTGCTGGCTCCTGCCAAAGATTTGCAGACTGCCCGTGAAGCCATTCTTCACGGTGCGGATGCTGTCTATATCGGTGCACCCAAATTTGGTGCGCGTCAGGCTGCACCTGTTTCGGTGGATGACATTGCCACTTTGTGCCGGGAGGCACACATCTTCGGGGTGCGTATCTTCGTGGCTCTTAATACCATCTTGTATGACGATGAATTGGCAGAGGTGGAGCGGCTCATTTGGCAGCTCTATCGTGCCGGTGCCGATGCTCTGATTATTCAGGATATGGGCATTACCGAAATGCACCTGCCTCCCATTGCTTTGCATGCCAGTACGCAGTGCCACAATAATGAGGCCGAGCAACTTAATCGTTTAGAGCAATTGGGTTTTGAACAAGCAGTTTTGGCACGTGAACTCAATCCTGCGGAAATCAAATGTATGGGTGAACAGTTGAAGTTCATGCGTTTGGAGGCTTTTATACACGGAGCTATTTGTGTGTCGTATAGTGGCAGATGTTATCTTTCGCAGTATGCTAAAGGGCGTAGTGCCAATCGAGGTGCTTGTGCGCAGATGTGCCGTATGACTTACGATTTGGTCGATTCCAGCGGACAAGTTATCATGCAGGAGAAGCATCTCCTTTCGCCTAAAGATATGAATCGTTCGGAGCACTTGCATGAGCTGATAGCCGCCGGTATATCGAGTTTTAAGATAGAGGGACGTCTCAAAGGCATCAGTTATGTAAAAAATGTAACAGCGTTTTATCGCCGGGCATTGGACCGGATAATAGCCGAGCATCCTGATAAATACAGCCGTAGTTCGCGTGGCATCACCCGTCTTGCCTTTATGCCGGATTTAAGCAAGAGTTTCAATCGCGGTTTTACTGCCAACTTCTTTCGTCGCGGGTCTGCCGAACATCCCAACGAAAATGTTGTGAATATAAATACCCCCAAAAGTCTTGGCGAGTCGATGGGCAGGGTGGTGCGTACCCGACAGAATACCTTTGTGCTTGATGCTTCGCATGATTTGACCAATGGCGATGGTCTCCTTTTCATTACGCCCAACGGGGAATACTTGGGAGCGTCTGTAAATGGGACGGAAGCCAATGGAGCGGTGGAGTTGAATAAACGGATGAATTTACCCGCGGGTACCGAAGTTTTTCGTAATTACGATTTGCACTTTGAACAAACTTTGTCTCATCGGTCTGCCACGCGTCATATTCCCATTGATATGGTTTTGCGGCGGATACCTCATGGGATAGCTTTGGATTTCACTGCCGGGGATATTGCTGTTTCCCGCTCCCTCTTTGCAGATTTCGAACCGGCTAAAACATACCGTTCGGAGCCGATGATAGAAGCTTTGAAAAAACTGGGAGATACAGCTCTGGAAGTTGCCTCCATCCGGGTAGATTTGCCTCATGAACCCTTTATTCCTCTTTCCGTGCTGTCTCAGTTGCGTCGTGAAACCGCTGAATTGATGGAGCGTGCCCTGCGTCATGTTCATGCTCCGGTAGTGCGACGCGAAAGCGGGTTCATGCCCGAAAAGGCACAGACTCTCAGAGGACTTTTTACTCCGGAAACGGATTACTGCGCCAATATATCCAATCGATTGGCTCGGCAGCATTACAGTCGCCTTACTCCTGTTACTCTTGCTCCGGCATACGAATTGAAACCGGATGCCAAAGCAGCCCTGATGACCACCAAACATTGCATCCGCCGTATGCTGGGCTATTGTACGGCAGAAACCACACGTAGTATGCCGTATGCCGAACCTCTATTTTTGGTACAGGGCAATGAGCGCATTCGATTGACATTCGATTGCGGTGATTGTGTGATGCGCTTGTATGCCACTTCCGAATCTTGATCTTTTTTATTTATTCACATCATAATAAGTTAAAAACAATGGAAGAACTCAATCAATCATCCAAACGGCATCCTGAAGGCTCCATGAAGCTCTTTATTCGGGCACTGATGCTGGTAGGCTTATGTCTACTCTTACTCATCCCTCTGTTTATGGTTTCTGGACTTGCCAGTGAAAGAAAGCGCGAAGCCGAGAATGTGCAAGCCGAAATCACCGACAAATGGGGGCAGTCGCAAAATGTAACCACTCCCATATTGGTCGTACCCTATACGCCACAGGGCGATTCTGTGCAAACCGCTCTCTATGTATTGCCTCGTGAAATCAATGCCACCGCCTGGTTGAATATGGAATTGCGTCACCGCAGCATCTATCAGGTGCCGGTCTATACTGCGCAAATTATGATGAAAGGAGCTTGGTATGCCGATGATATACATACAGCAATGAAAGAGTTTCCCGGCACATATCATTGGGAAAAAGCCAAAGTGGCCATAGCCACCAGTGACCCCGCCGGCTATCGCGATTTGGTCTATATGACACTGAATGGTGAGAAACTGCGCATGAAATCCGATGGGAAAGTCTATTTGCGTACACAAATAATCCGTGATAGTGACCGATACGGTAATATGGAGTATTCTGTGATGGCAGATGAAGCCTCTACCGTTGTGTCTGCAGAAGGAACTCAATCCGTATTGTATCCTATAACCGTGAGCGAAGGCAATGCACAGGATTTGGGCTTCGAAAAATTGCATTTCGAGTGTCCGCTTACTATTTCGGGAAGTCAGAAATTCGGATTTTTGGCCGCAGCCTCATCTTCGTCTATGCAAATCAAAGGCAATTGGGCCGCTCCTTCTT
>CAMFNC010000240.1 GCA_945965245.1 uncultured Porphyromonas sp.
GTCTAAGCGCACAGCCATTTCAGACCCCTTGATTTTATGCGGCTTCGGAGGATGCCGAAAATTTATGCATAAAATGAAATTGATTTATACATAAAACGCGTGCAATTTATGCATAAAATGAAATCAATTTGTGCATAAAAGTTTTTCGGCACTCTGTAATGGGCAGAAAATCCGTCCCGTATTTGCAGACTCGATATCACACATGCCAAGGACTTTGAGTACATATAAACTCAATCCTCGAGAGAGTATTTGCATAGAATTTAAGCTCAAAAGGAGGCAAAGTCACCTAATAAATAGTATTTTTGTGCCATATGTGCGGATGGCTCATGATTGGACAACGCACGCAATTCATTCGGATATAATGACAGACGAAATAATACGATACGAAAATGTGAATATCGCTCATCACGAAAATCGAGTGATAGAAAGTTTGAACCTGACGGTACACCAAGGTGATTTTATCTATGTGGTGGGGCCTGTGGGATGTGGCAAGAGCAGCTTGCTCAAATCTTTCTATGCCGAAGTAAAAGTGGAGGCAGATAGTGGCACGGCTACTGTGCTGAATATGAATTTGAAACGTTTGCGCCGCTCACGTCTGCCGTATTTGCGCAGGCAGATGGGCATCGTATTTCAAGATTTCCGATTGATGGGCAATAAGACCGCTGCGGAGAATCTGGATATCGTGCTGCGTGCCATAGGCAGGCGAAATAAATCGGAGCGTGCCAGAAGGATTGCCGATGTGCTCAAAGCCGTAGGGCTTGAAAATAAAGGCTATAAGTATCCACACGAACTTTCCGGCGGCGAGCAGCAGCGTGTATCCATAGCCCGTGCTTTGCTGGGTGAGCCGAAACTGATTTTGGCAGACGAACCGACCGGCAATTTGGACATCGAAACAGGCATTGCCATCACCTCCTTGCTCCAAGAAATTGCCGCCAGAGGCAATACAGCCGTGCTGATGGCCACACATAACCGACACGTATTGCGGCAGCTACCTGCCACCGAATTGCATCTCGATGGAGGCAAATCCGAGTTGATGAGCTATATACCCACCACCGAAGAAGAGGAACAGGCTTGCTGTGACGATTTGGCGGATATGCCGGATACCGAAGATAATGATTAATAACCTCATAAATAAGAGCTATAACCAAAATTGAGAGTAATGAAGTTTGGCGGCACGTCTGTCGCCTCTGCCGAACGGATTAAACACGTTGCCCGTCTGGTAACGGAAACTTCCGAACCCAAGGTAATTGTGCTGTCTGCTATGGCAGGCACCACCAATCAGTTGGTGGAGATTGCCGCCGAATTGGTGCAAAGGGATAGCGATGTGGCCAAAGAGCTGATAGATGAACTGAAAGAGAAATATCTGCAAGCCACACGCGAACTTTACCCCAATCCGGAGAGCTATCGTGCCGTGTGGGAGCGTCTGGATGAGACATTCGTCTTTCTGGAAGATATGTGCAAGGTTTCCAACTTTACACTCTTCGACGAAAAGCGCATTTTGGCACAGGGTGAGTTGATGAGTGTGGCTATGATGCTTCAGCATCTGGAGGATATGGGCCTCCATGCATGCAGATTGCCGGCATTGGATTATATGCGCACGGATAAGAATGCCGAGCCTGACCTTACTTTCATCGAATTGCACTTGAGGCGTATCATGCGTCTTTGTCCACAAGATATCAATCTGTTTGTGACCGAAGGATATATTTGTCGCAATGCTTATGGCGATGTGGACAATCTGCATCGTGGTGGAAGCGATTATACGGCTTCACTGGTGGGGGCAGCTCTGAATGTGGACGAGATCCAAATTTGGACCGATATAGACGGCTTGCACAATAATGACCCCCGTGTGGTAGAAGAAACGGTTCCGGTGCGCCGTCTTCACTTCGAGGAGGCCGCCGAATTGGCTTATTTTGGTGCCAAAATCCTGCATCCCACCTGTATCCTGCCTGCCAAAGAACGCAATATCCCCGTTCGCCTGCTCAACACCATGGAGCCGGATAAACCCGGCACGCTGATATCCAATGATACGGACAAAGACCAAATCAAAGCAGTGGCAGCCAAAGACGGACTTGCCATGATAAAGGTCAAGAGCAGTCATAATCTGGTTTCGTGGGTCTTTATGCGCCGTTTGCTCCAAGTATTCGAGCATTATCAGATATCCATAGATATGATCACGAGTAGCGAGGTGGGTGTATCTGTCTGTGTGGAAATGTGGGATGAGCTGCCGGAACTATTGGCAGACTTGCGTAAACTGGGCGATGTGAAGGTGGAAGAGCATATGACCATCATTTGCGTGGTGGGCGACATGGAATGGGAAAATGTGGGCTTTGAAACCAGAGTCCTGGAGGCTTTGGGCGATATCCCTATCCGCATGATATCTTATGGTGCCAGCGATTACAATCTTTCGGTGCTGGTGCGTGAGAGTGATAAGCGTGCTGCCTTGGTATCCCTGAGCAATCATTTGTTTATCCGGAAGTAATAGTGGCGTATATAACATCTTTTCTGCGGCTGCATGCCGGATTGGCACGGTTGCATACACTGCCGGCATCGGCTGCCCCGGTATTGCTGGTGATGGTGTATACCTATCTTTTTTCATCGGCGTGCAATATCCTGCACGCCTTTCTTTGTTTGGTGGTGGCTCTTACGGCGCAGATTAGCAGTAATTATGCCAATGACTTGCTGGATTATAGGGAAGGCAGAGATACCGCTCGGCGTAAAGGCTTTGCTCGCCCATTGAGCCAAGGCCGAGTATCGGAGCGAGTGGTGTGGGGCGGATTGCTCTTTTGGCTGTTTGTCATGATGGCAGCTGGACTTTGGGTTGTATGGCATACTCATTATATCTTATTGATAGTGGGTGTATGTGTGGCTATCGGCATCTTTGCCTATTCGGGCGGTCCATATCCTTTGTCCACACATGGGTTGGGCGATGTGGCGGTATTGCTTTTTTACGGCATCGTGCCGGTGGTATTTACTTATTATGCCGTTACTGGTCAATGGCCGGACACCACAGTATGGCATATAGCTGTGGCCATGGGATTGGCCAGTGTGAATATTTTGGTGGTCAATAATTATCGGGATTATGAGGAAGATGTCGAAACCGGTAAGCAAACCACCATCGTTCGGTTTGGTCGCGATTTTGGGCCTCGATTGTATCTCTCCTGCGGATTGCTTTCTATCATATTGTTTTATCCGTTGTTTAGTCTCCCTTCCATTCTATTGGCCATGTTGTATCTGTCATTGGCCTTTCTGCCGGTCTATCGCCGATTGCTCCGTGAGGAAGGCAATGCGCTGAATGCTGTGCTGGCAGCCACCGGCCGCAATGTCTTTTTGCTTTCGCTAATGGGCATCTTGATGATGCTTATCCGCTATTTCTGAAGCGATAAAGAATTTAGTGATTAACTTTACATCCCAATACTGACTTAGAATGGATTTTGAAATAAAAGCGCGTTGTGCGCAAACAGACGCCCGAACCGGAGTAATAACCACGGATCATGGTAACATCGAAACACCCATCTTTATGCCGGTGGGCACGGTGGGCAGTGTGAAAGCGGTGCATATGCGCGAATTGCGCGATGAAATCAAGGCTCAAATCATTTTGGGCAATACCTATCATCTCTATTTGCGCCCCGGATTGGATATATTGCGCCAGGCAGGAGGTTTGCATCGCTTTGGTGGGTGGAGTCGTCCCATCTTGACGGATAGTGGAGGCTATCAGGTGTTCAGTCTGACGGATAGACGGAAGATAACGCCGGAGGGAGTGACTTTTCGCTCTCATATAGATGGTAGCAAGCATCTTTTTACGCCTGAACGGGTAATGGACATCGAGCGCACCATCGGGGCCGATATTGTCATGGCTTTTGATGAATGTTGTCCCGGCGATGCAGATTATAAATATGCGGAGCGTTCGTTGGCTCTGACGGAAAGTTGGTTGGATAGGTGCGTGAAGCGCATCGACGAGACGGAGTCGCTGTATGGTTATCGTCAAAGTCTTTTCCCCATAGTGCAAGGGTGTATATATCCCGATTTGCGCCGCCGAGCCGCCGAAAAAGTTGCGTCCATTGGTGCAGACGGTAATGCTATTGGTGGATTGGCCGTGGGTGAACCTACCGAAAAGATGTATGAAATGATTGAGCTTACGAATGAGTATCTGCCGGACAATAAGCCGCGTTATCTGATGGGTGTGGGTACTCCCATCAATCTATTGGAAGGCATAGCACGTGGGGTGGATATGTTTGATTGCATCATGCCCACTCGTAACGGACGCAACGGTCAGCTCTTTACGTGGGAGGGTACCATCAATATCCGTAATGCCAAGTGGGCGAAAGAGTTGTGCCCCATCAATCCGGAGGGAACCACATGGGTGGACCGTGAATACACATTGGGTTATCTGCATCACTTAATCAAAGCTGAAGAAATTCTGGGCTTGCAGATAGCCAGTATTCATAACTTGGGTTTCTATCTGGAGTTAATTGGTGAGGCACGCCGCCATATCGCTTTGGGCGACTTCGGAACGTGGAAAGATGAGATGGTATATCGGATGAATAAACGCTTGTGACAGAATACGGAGTATGAAGATTAAGAAGCTGAGCCGATTGGATGTATATATCATCAAGCAATTTTTGGGTACTTTTATTTTTGCCATTTTGCTGATTATATCCATTTCGGTGGTATTTGATATCAATGAAAAGATTGTGGACTTTTTGGATCCCAAAGTTCCACTGAAAGCGATTTTGTTTCAGTACTATCTGAACTTCATCCCTTATTACGCCAATCTTTTCAGTCCGCTCTTTGTCTTCATTGCCGTGATTTTCTTTACCAGCAAATTGGCCGATCATTCCGAAATCATTGCCATGCTGTCCAGCGGAATGAGTTTTAAACGATTGCTCAAACCGTATATGATTTCGGCTTCGATTATAGCTGTTGTTTCCTTTTTGATGGGCAGTTTTATCATTCCGCCGGGAAACGCACAGCGTATCAAGTTTGAAGATGAGTATATCAATGACAGAAAGGATATCTATGCCGAGAGTGTGCAGATGGAGTTGAGCAAAGGGGTTTTTATCTTTATCGGTTCATACAGCTCTGCCACGAATACCGGTTATCAGTTTTCGTTGGAGAAGTTTGATAAGCGCGAATTGAAGTCACGCTTGATAGCCGAACGTGCTGTATATAACCCCGATAGTGCTAATTTATGGACGCTCTATAATTTTCGCCTGCGCCGGTTCGATGGCTTATACGAAAAGGATAGTGTGGGGTATAGCATGGACACGCTTATTCGCCTCCAGCCAGTGGAATTTTTGGCCAGCAATAAGGATGTGGAAATCATGACCACACCGGCACTGATTAGGCAACAACGTATTCAGGAAAATCGTGGCATGAGCAATGCCAAGGTATATGAAATAGAGGTGCAGAAGCGATATGCTTCGTTTTTTTCGGCGTTTATCCTAACGCTGATTGGCGTAACGCTTTCTTCACGCAAAATGAAGAACGGTATGGGGTTGAATATTGCCATCGGCCTGGGATTGAGTTTTGGCTACATCCTCTTTACCACTATTACTTCCACCTTTGCTGTGAGTGGTTCTATGCCACCATGGCTGGCTGCATGGTTGCCCAATATGATATATGTGCTGATAGCCATCCGACTATATCAAAAAGCCCCACGCTGAGGTGCAAAATGTATTGTAAGAGATTATGAAAGAAAAGAAACAACGCCCGATACTCATCAAAAACAAACGTGCCATTTTTGACTTCGAGTTGATAGACACATATATTGCCGGCATTGTGTTGGTGGGCACGGAAATTAAGTCACTGCGCGAGGGGAAAGGCAGTTTGGTGGACTCGTTCTGTTTTTTCAATAATGGAGAGTTGTGGGTCAAGAATATGTATATAGCCGAGTACTTCTACGGATCATATAACAATCACACGGCACGTCGCGACCGAAAGTTGTTGCTTACCAAACGTGAATTACGCAAGATGCAGCAGGCTCTGAAAATCAATGGTATGACCATTGTGCCGGTGAAGCTCTTTATCAATGACCGAGGCTACGCCAAAGTGGAAGTGGCCGTGGCGCGTGGTAAAAAACAGTATGACAAGCGTGCTTCCATCAAAGAGCGTGAGGATAAACGCAGTATGGACAGAGCGATGAAGCGATAACGTGAATTTAATTGTACCTTTGGATATAAGTGCACAAATAAATTGCGAATAAAATTAAACATTGGGGTAAATACAATGAATTTCAATAAAAACTCCGTTTGGGCAAACATCTTGCTGATGATTATTATCAGCGTGGTGCTGGTGATAATAGGGCTGGTAGGTCTCAATCTTTATACTCGTCATGGTCAGACCACTCGGGTACCGGATATTGCCGGTATGCAGTTCGATGAAGCTAAGCAGGTGTTGAAAAAAGCTCATTTGCGCGCACAGATTGTGGACTCGGTATTCAACAAAGAAGCCAAGCCGGGAGCTATTTTGGATATCTCGCCCAAAGCCGGCACGGTGGTCAAGCCCGGTCGTTATGTATATATTACCATCAATCCCTTAATGCCTCCCACGCAGGCTATTCCCAATGTGGTGGATATGTCGGCACGCCAAGCCTTGGCATTGTTGCACAGCATGGGTTTTGAACATGTGAAGCAAAAGATTGTGCCCGGAGATTTCTTTGACTTGGCCAAAGGATTGCAGGATGCCCGTGGTCAAAAATTAATGCCGGGGACGAGAGTTCCCTTGCAATCGATTATCTATTTGCTGGTGGTGGGGTATATACCACCGGATAGTTTGCAGATGGGAGAAACGGATCGCGCTACAGACTCCACTTATCAAGCACAGAATACGCAAGATACCACCGTTCACACAGCAGATGACGAATCGTGGTGGTAAATAAAAACAATGAAAATATCGACAGGAATGCTCTTAATCCCCTATTTATGAAATCAGAGGAGTTAATGGAGGAGTGGGACGATCAGGAAGACTTGGATGAGGTCTCCTGCTCGGGTGGGGCTACTAGGTATGAAGCCGATGATAAAACATTGTATGAGCATTACCGCATTGTGGCAGACCCCAAACAATCTTTGATGCGTGTGGATAAGTTCCTGATGGAACACATGAATCACACTACGCGCAATCGTTTGCAGCAGGCAGCCGAAGCCGGTTATATCTTTGCAGGTGATAAGCCGGTAAAAAGTAATTATCGTGTGAAGCCGGGTGATGTGATTACGTTGCGTCTGTGCCGTCCGCGAAATGAATTGGAAATTGTGCCCGAAGACATCCCTCTGAACGTTGTGTATGAAGTTGCTGCGCTACTGGTGGTGAATAAACCCGCCGGTTTGGTGGTTCATCCGGGTCACGGCAATTATACGGGCACCCTTGTCAATGCTCTGGCATATTACCTCCGTGACAATAAACAGTATGATCCTACTGACCCTCGATTGGGTTTGATACATCGAATAGATAAGGATACCAGCGGTCTATTAGTAGTGGCCAAAACGCCGGAAGCCAAATCGGAATTAAGCAGACAGTTTTTTAATAAGACTACCACACGAACCTATCGGGCTTTGGTGTGGGGGCGGTTTGATGAGCCGGAAGGCACAATTCGAGGTAATATCGGGCGTGACCCCAAGGATCGTCTGATCATGAAAGTATATCCGTATGGTGGCGAGCAGGGTAAGGATGCGGTAACACATTTTACCTGTTTGGAAGAATTGACATACGTAAGTTGGGTGGAATGCCGTTTAGAAACAGGACGCACTCACCAAATACGAGCACATATGAAGCACATCGGGCATCCGCTTTTTTCGGACGAACGCTATGGTGGAAACATCATGTTGCGTGGCAATAATACCGGTTCGTATAAGCAGTTTATTAATAATTGCTTTGCCATTTGTGCACGGCAGGCTTTGCATGCCAAGACTTTGGGGTTTGTGCATCCGGTTACGGGCGAGACTATGAGTTTCGACTCCGAGTTGCCGGATGATTTGACCCAATTGTTGGATAAATGGCGTAAGTATTCCATACAATTAGCAGACCGATAAATATTTATTGAAGAGTATGCAGAAAAATCAAAAACTGAAAATAGCCGTGGTGGCAGGCGGATTTTCGAATGAGTATCCTGTATCCATTCGTAGCGCACGGAGCATTCTGTCATGGTTGGATAGAAGTTTATATGAGCCGTATCTCGTGGTCATTACACGTGAAAGGCGATATGTGGAGATAGATGATAAGTCTTTTGATTTGAATCTGGATTGCTTTGGATTTAAGACGGGTATGGGTGATATGATACGCTTCGATTATGCATTTGTGACCATACATGGTACGCCGGGAGAGGATGGCAAATTACAAGGCTATTTGGATTTGATGAATATTCCCTACAATACCGGAGGAGTACTTCAGGAGGCTCTGACATTCGATAAATATGCATGCAATCATTTTCTATCTTCTTTCGAGGGAATTCGTGTGGCCAAATCCATACGTCTGCCTTCGACCGATAATCTTCCTTCGGAATTGGAAATGGCAGATATGCTGGGTATGCCGGTCTTTGTGAAACCCAATGTGGGAGGATCCAGTTTGGGTACATTTCGCGTGGATAAACCTTCCGACCTAATGCCTGCCATAGAAAAAGCATTTGCCGAAGCTCCGTGTGTGATGGTAGAGTCCATGATTACGGGTACAGAGGTTACCTGTGGATGCTATCGGAACAGCAAAGGAGTTGCCGAGGCTCTGCCAGTAACCGAAGTGGTGACACACAATCAGTTTTTCGATTATGATGCCAAGTACAATGGGGCTGTGGAAGAAATCACTCCGGCTCGCATCCCGGCTCATCAATTTGCTCACATTCAACGTCTGACGCAGGATATTTATGCGCATTTGGATACGCATGGTATTATTCGCGTGGATTATATTATTGAGGCGGACGGAATGCCCACACTTCTGGAGGTGAATACCACTCCGGGAATGACCGCCACGAGTTTCATCCCGCAGCAGGTACGTGCAGCGGGAATGGAAATGCCCGATTTGCTGACAGAAATTATTCAGCAAAGTTTCCTCTGATTTCCCAAATTTATCTAAAAGTGCAAATGACATGATACCCAAGGAATTCGATAGTATCCGGCCGCTCAACGAACAGGAAGTTCCGGTGGCGATAGATGCTCTGCTGAAAAATCCGGTGATGCGTACCATTTACAAAATGTTGGAACTAAAACCGGAAGAGATAAATAAGTTAGAAACCGTAGCACATTCTTGCACCAATGTGACGGATTTCAAAGAACGTATAGCAGCTTTATTTGTGTCGGTCGTGGCACGGCGAAGCACTTTTTCTCTAACCATTTCCGGTCGTTCATTATTGGGCGGTGATATGCCTTTTACTTTTATTTCCAATCATCGCGATATTATATTGGACTCGGCTTTTCTGAATGTTCTGCTGCATCAGATTGGCTACCGAATGCCTCAGGTGGCAATTGGTGACAACCTCCTGTTGGAAAAATGGATAGAACAGGTGGTCAAACTGTGTGCTTGTTTTATTGTGCGCCGTAATCTGGAAGGGCGTGATGTGCTGTTGGCGGCCAAACAGTTGTCTGGCTATATGCACTACAATATCGATGCCGGCAATTCCCAATGGATTGCTCAGCGTGAGGGACGCGCCAAGGATAGCAATGACCGTACCCAACAGAGTGTATTGAAAATGCTGGCCATGCAAGGCGAAGGAGACATCAAAGAAAGACTTCGGCATCTGAATATCGTGCCGCTGGCTGTTTCGTATGAATACGACCCTTGCGATTATCTGAAAGCACGCGAAATGCAGTATAAGCGCGACAATGGGAGTTACAAGAAGTCCGGAGCCGAGGATGCACTGAATATGCAAACGGGACTTTTGGGTTATAAAGGACGTGTACACTTTACGATAGCCGGCAAGTTGAATGATATTCTGGATCAAGTTCCGTCTCATTTGCCCAAACAGCAGCAGTACGAATTGATTGCCAAATTGATAGACCGCGAGATATTCAAGAGCTATCGTTTATATCCCAATCACTATGTGGCTTTGGATTTGATGAACAATAGTGACCGATATAGTACGCATTATAGTCCAGATGAAAAACAATGTTTTATAGACTATGTGATAGGCCAGGTAGCCAAGATAGAAATGGCCCCGGGTTATACGAAGGATATCCCTTTCCTATATGCTTGTATGATTAAGATGTATGCCAATCCGGCTTGGAATAAATTACAGGTAACCGGTATGAATTGATGCTCTTTGACAAGATAATATGGTAGGAAAAGGGCATAATTACTAAGAATAATTATCTTTGCGAATAAGACAGTTCTTTTTGGGATGTCCGAGTGGGATAAAACAAGAAGAGTGATATAGACAAACTAACTAAAGGAAATAAAGATTATGAAGAAATTTGTAGTGGCTATTGCGGCCATGGGATTGTTAATTGCCGCACCGTCTTGTACACCGAAGAAAAGTGCTTATCGTCAAGCATTCGAACAAGCAAGACAACGTGAAATAGCTGCACAAGACGATGCAGTGGTAAAAGAAGAGCCCCCCGTGATGGTTTCCGAACCTGATCAACCCGCTAATGTATCGGTACGGAAAGAACGTTTGCAAACCGTTGAAGGTGAAAACGAAGGAAACTTGCGCCAATTTAGTGTGGTGGTAGGTAGTTTCCAAAATAAGGCCAATGCCAAAGCACTGAAAACCCGCATGACGTCTGAAGGTTATAGCTGTGTGCTGGCTCAGAATGAATTTGGTATGGTGCGTGTAATCGTGGCAAGCTATAATAGCTACAAAGAAGCTGCTGCTGCACGTGATGCTGTGAAAGCACGCTATGCACCTGAATTTGCAGATGCTTGGTTGTTGGAAAGATCTTTTTAATGGACATTCAGCAAAACAAACTCCTCACTGAATATAATACTTTCCACATTGCCACCACGGCACAGTGGTTTATCAGTTACCATTCTTTAGAGGATTTGCAGACACTTATTCGGGACGAATACTTCCAAGAGTGTCGTACACTATCTATTGGCGAGGGAAGCAATTTGCTTTTCCTCGCTAATTTTCATGGCATCATTCTCCATTCGGAGATAAATAATATCGAAGAAATTTCTCGAACTTCCGAAAGTGTTGTTTTGCGCGTGGGGGCGGGCATGAAGTGGGATGACTTCGTGGCATATGCCGTGGAGCATGAGTATTACGGAATTGAAAACCTTTCGCTTATCCCCGGACAGGTAGGCTCTTCCGCTATACAGAATATCGGTGCATACGGTTCCGAGGCGTGTCAGGCTATCCGACGTGTGCATACCATCCACCGGCGAACCGGAGAATTGCGAGTGTTTGAATGCCAAGAATGTAATTATAGCTACCGGCACAGCATTTTCAAAGAACCGGAATATGCCGATTATATTGTTTGGGCTGTGGATTTTGAACTCAGTCTGATACCGACATTCAATTTTACTTACCGTGATTTGACTGAACGTTTCGGTTCTTGTGCAGAGAAACCTTCTTTGGCAGAAGTGCGCCGTACGGTGATAGATATTCGCAATGCCAAATTGCCGGATCCGAATGTTATGGGTAATGCCGGTAGTTTCTTTATGAATCCGATTGTGAATTGCGAAATGTTCGAAGCCTTGCAAAAGCAATATCCCGATATGCCTCATTATTCGCTTAGCGATGGTCGGGAAAAGATACCTGCCGGATGGTTGATAGACAGATGCGGGCTCAAAGGTTATCGCACCGAACATGCCGGAGTGTATGAAAAACAAGCTCTGGTTTTGGTGAATTTGGGAGGAGCTACCGGTACGGATATAGCCCAACTGGCAGAATATGTGCAGGAGCAAGTTCGAATTCAATTCGGCATCGATATTTATCCCGAAGTTCGCTATATCAGTTAGTTCATTTCATAAAAAATCTCTGAACTGTTTTTTTGAGCATAAAGATGGATTCTAATGTAAATCCCCTGCGACTTATTATATTAGGTTCCGGTACCAGCACCGGCATTCCGGAGGTGGGATGCGGATGTGAAGTATGCATGAGTCGGGATGTACGTGATAAACGCCTTCGCTGTTCGTCGCTGATGATTACTCCGGCAGGCAAGCGTATTCTAATTGACTGCGGACCGGATTTCAGGCAACAAGCTCTTCGCATGGGGCTTGATTATTTGGATGCCATTCTCTTGACCCATGAACATTATGACCATATCGGAGGATTGGATGATCTGCGCACGATTGCATGGCAGCGTGAGATACCCATATACGCCGAGGCTAATGTGATAGAATCCATAAAAAAAAGACTGCATTATTATTTCCGACCCAATCCTTATTTGGGCACTCCGCGATTGATTTTGAATGAAATTCATCCCGATGCGCCTTTTCAGGTGGAAGATGTGAAAATTTGCCCCATTCGCGTTATGCACGGCAAGCTGCCTATTTTGGGATTTCGTGTGGGTGACCTTACCTATATTACTGACCTCAAAACCATTGAGCTGGAAGAAATACGCAAGTTTGCCGATACGCGTGTATTGATTATGAACGGTTTGCGTGTCATTAAACCGCATCCCACACATCAATCATTCCGGGAGGCAGAAGAGTTTGTGCTCTGTCACTTGCGGCCGGATGTGCAGTGTTTCTATACACACCTCTCGCATCATGCACCGCTGCATGAAATCATGGAGCAAACCTTACCCGAAGGACAGAAGCCTGCTTATGATGGCATGGAAATATTAGTTTCTGAAGACAATATCATTTCGCAAGATTATCAACCTGAATGTTTGCCGATGAAATACGAGGATTGGGGCTTGATCAGATATGTCGATGCTTTGGAGCGCCAACATCAGTATTTTTCAGAAGCTTTGGCAGCCAAACAGAGCAAAATGCCGGTATCTAATCGTTTTATTTTGTGCGAGCACCATCCTGTAATTACATTAGGTCTGCATGCCAAGGCGCAGAATCTTTTGGTCAATGAAACAAGTTTGAAGGCACGTGGAGTGGATTTATTTCACATCGAACGAGGTGGGGATGTTACTTATCATGCGCCGGGTCAGTTGGTTGGCTATCCCATTATTGACTTGGAGAAATTCCATTTGAGCCTCAAAGGTTATATTCATTTCATTGAACAAGGCATCATAGACCTATTGCTCAAGTACGATATTAAGGCCGAACGCAAAGATGGTGCCACAGGCGTTTGGATAGATGTCGGTTTGCCGGGTAAAGAACGGAAGATTTGCGCCATTGGAGTTAAGAGTTCGCGTTATGTGACCATGCACGGATTTGCCCTCAATGTGACCACCGATTTATCCGGATTTAATTTGATTAATCCATGCGGTTTCGTGGGTGGACGTACCACTTCTATCCAATTGGAATGCAATTATCCCATTGATATGAATGTAGTTATCGGACAACTGACCGATATTTACACCAAAATGTTTCGCAATCTTTTAAACCTTTCCATTTAATTCTTTGATATTCAGATGAACCGAAAGTTTTTACTCGCTATTTTTCTTGCTTTTGTTGGCTCTGCATTGTTGGCTCAAAGCAATGCTAATCCCAGAGTGAAGGTAGAGACCAATTGTGGCTCTTTTGTACTCGAATTGTATAATGAAACACCGCTGCATCGCGATAATTTTCTGCAATTGGTGCGCAGCCGATCCTATGATGGCGTGCACTTTCACCGTATCGTTCCCGGGTTTGTGGTGCAAGGAGGTAATCTGATGACCCGAAATGCACGCAAGGGAATGGATATGCGCGAAGATACCTTGACACGTACCGTGCCGGCGGAAATCATGCCCGAGAAATATTTTCATGTGCGTGGTTCACTCTGTGCAGCCCGTGAATCCGATGATACCAATCCCACAAAAGCCTCCAGTGGCAGCCAGTTTTATATTGTGACCGGAACCTATTACACCGATTTTGATTTGCAAGCCATGACTGAAAAGTATGGCAAAACCTTTAGCGAAGCCCAGAAAGATGCCTATAAAATCCAAGGTGGTACACCGCATTTGGATGGGGGATACACCGTGTATGGTCGGGTGATTTCGGGTTGGAAAACCATTCAAAAAATAGAGCAGCGTGAAACCGATGATAAGGAACAGCCACTCAAACCGGTGATTATTCGTTCCATGCGCATCATACCGGAGGGCAAACGCTGATATCATCCTCTTTTTATTTTATTGTAATTTACTCTCCCCGTATTGGATAGAACGCTATTGCGCCTGAGTCTGCCCATCATTTTGGGTCAGATGAGCATGATTTTGGTGGTATTTGCCGATAATATGATGGTGGGTCATTATGGAACCGATGAGTTGGCTGCAGCATCATTTGTCAATAATATTTTTGGTATCGCCTTGATTTTCGGCACCGGATTTGCATTCGGACTTACCCCCATGGTTTCCGGTGCTTATGCCATCGGTAACCGTGGGCGAGCCGGCAGTTTGGTGCGTCAGAGTCTGCACGTATATACCGGTGTGGGCATAGCCGTTTGCTCCGTTATGCTTTTGCTCTATGCTCTCCTGCCTTACTTCGGACTGCCGCAGAAGCTCCTTCCCCTTATTCGTCCATATTACATTCTGCAAACGCTATCGCTGTTTATGGCTGTGCTTTT
>CAMFNC010000241.1 GCA_945965245.1 uncultured Porphyromonas sp.
TATAAAGTTTTCAGTACATCATAATAGATATCAAATCAGATAAATATTTGCCGGCCCAATACCCTATGTTCTTATATCGAACTCACGATAAATTAAGTAAATATCTCTACATTTGTAAAGCCAAATTCACAAGAGGCACAAGATGATTACTGCAACAGGTATAACAAACACCATATATCAATGAAAAATATTCTGATTATTGGTTCTACCGGACAAATCGGATCTGAATTAACCATGGCCTTGCGCAAACGCTACACCAACGGAAGCGTAGTGGCTGGTTACATCCCCGGAGCAGAACCTAAGGGCGAACTTCTCGAAAGTGGCCCCGCCGAAATCGTAGACATCACCAACCAACAGCAAATTGCCGATGTGGTAAAGAAGTATCATATTGATACCATTTACAATCTGGCTGCCCTCTTGAGTGCCGTGGCAGAAGCCAAACCTCAGTTGGCATGGAAGATTGGCTTGGGTGGACTCTTCAATACTCTGGAAGTGGCACGTGAAGAAAAATGTGCTGTGTTTACTCCTAGTTCCATCGGAGCTTTCGGCAATGACACCCCCAAAGACAAAACCCCGCAGGATACCCTGCAACGCCCCAAGACCATGTATGGCGTGACCAAAGTGAGTGGCGAATTGCTGGGCGATTATTACTTCAAAAGATTTGGCGTGGATACCCGTTCGGTACGTTTCCCCGGTTTGATTTCCAATGTGGCACCTCCGGGTGGTGGCACCACAGACTATGCCGTGGATATCTATTACAGCGCCATCCGCGAGGGTAAGTTCGTTTGCCCCATCAAAGAAGGTACCTATATGGATATGATGTATATGCCGGATGCATTGCGTGCAGCTATGGACTTGATGGAAGCCGACCCCACACGCCTTGTACACCGCAACTCGTTCAATATTGCCTCCATGAGCTTCGAGCCTTCTCAGATTGCCGCAGCCATCAAAAAGTATATGCCTGAGTTCCAAATGACCTACGATGTGGATCCTTTGCGTCAGGGTATTGCCGAATCATGGCCCAATTCTTTGGATGACTCTTGCGCTCGCCGAGAATGGGATTGGAAGCCCGAATACGATTTGGACTCCATGACACAGGACATGCTGAAAGTGCTTCGTGACAAACTGAAGTAACGACACTTATATACACTTAAAAACAAGGGCGCTGCACGAATGCAGCGCCCTTGCTTTTGCATATTTGATTGCCTATCCAAGCATTTCCTGCAATTTCTCGAATGTTCGCCCGTTGCGTATTGTGATCAGGGGATAAAAGTTTTCTTTGAGCAGTAGCTTGTGATATGAAGTGCGTAAATATTCTTTTTCAGTAAACTTACCCCAAAATACAGCTTTTTTCCCAAAATATACAATTTCATCGTGAAGAGGCATTTCATTTATTCGAACTTTCATTTGTTCGTAATCTACTTCATCGGTATAGAAGAGCACATCTTTTCGAGCAAGTGGCTCATTCCACCAATCCGGAAGGCATGAAACCTCTGCCAAGTATTCTTCTCTTGTCATTATTATATATTGGATTGGAAAAGAAAAGCATTTCAATATTTCAGTTACTTTGTTCTTGACGGTATCAGTGTTGTCGTCTGTTTCAAACACGATGTTACCACTATTGATATAGGTAATTATACACTGATACCCTATTTCGTTCAGGAGGGCTTTGAAATCGTTCATGGAAACTTTGTTTTTCCCACCAACATTTACACCTCTAAGCAGCAATAAGTATCTCATTTTCTTTTTCTCCATTAAACTATATAAACAAAGAGACTGTGCCGAAACGGAAGTTTCCACACAGCCTCGTTGTTATAAAGAGATGGGAATGTTATTCCCACTCGATGGTACTGGGCGGTTTGGACGAAATGTCATACACAACACGGTTTACGCCGCGCACCTTATTGATGATTTCATTGCTTACCCGTGCCAAGAAGTCATAGGGCAGATGTGCCCAGTCTGCCGACATGGCATCCGTGCTGGTTACGGCACGCAGGGCTATGGTAAACTCGTATGTGCGTTCATCGCCCATCACACCCACCGAGCGGATGGGCAGCAGTATGGCACCTGCCTGCCATACTTGGTCATATAGACCGCATTCCTCCATCAGCGACATATAGATATGGTCGGCTTGCTGCAGGATGTGTACCTTTTCCGGCGTGATGTCGCCCAGAATACGGATACCCAGACCCGGCCCGGGGAAGGGGTGGCGGTGGATAAGTCCGGGACGCATGCCCAACTCCAATCCCACACGGCGCACTTCGTCTTTGAATAGCGTGCGCAGCGGTTCCACCAACTTCAGGTTCATGCGCTCCGGCAGACCGCCCACGTTGTGGTGGCTTTTGATGACCATGCCTGTGATATTGACACTTTCGATGATGTCGGGGTAGATGGTGCCCTGACCCAACCATTTGATGTCTTTCAGTTTACGAGCTTCTTCGTCGAATACATCAATGAACCCTTTGCCTATGATTTTACGTTTCTGCTCGGGGTCGGTTACACCTGCCAATTCGCTCATAAATTTTGCGCTGGCATCTACACCGATTACATTCAGCCCCAAATGTTCATAATCCTTGAGCACACGTTCGAATTCGCCTTGACGCAGCAGTCCGTGATCTACAAAGATGCAGGTCAGATTTTTGCCGATGGCTTTATTCAGCAGAACGGCTGTAACCGAAGAATCCACACCGCCGGAGAGAGCCAGGATTACTTTGTCATCGCCCAGTTGGGCTTTTAGCTCCTGCACAGTCTGTTCGATGAAAGAAGCTGGACTCCAATTGCCTTTGATACCGGTGCGGTCGATGAAGTTTTCCAGCAGTCGGGTTCCCTCCTCGCTATGATATACTTCCGGGTGGAACTGCACTCCCCACGTTTCTTCACCTTCGATGTGGAAAGCCGCAGCGGGCACTTCGTCCGTGCCGGCTATCAGGCGAAAACCTTGTGGTATTTGGG
>CAMFNC010000242.1 GCA_945965245.1 uncultured Porphyromonas sp.
TAGAGGTTACCTGATATCAGGTAACCTCTATTTATTTTTCCCCTTACCCATTTGATATATTACGGTGGAAAATGTGCTATCTTTACATCGGATGCAAGGTCCGAAAGTTTAAGACATCACCCTTGGATTATAATTATGTGAATGAGAAATGACAAAAAATTACGACAATAAATCGGATGCGTTTTACAGTCGGAAAGTTAAAGCCGGACAACGCTCCTACTATATTGATGCCAAAACGGACAGCAAAGGCAATAATTATATCGTGCTGACCGAAAGTAAGAATGTGGATCAACCCACCGGGCGTGCCGAGCGTCATCGTATCTTTATCTACCAAGAAGATTTTGCCAAACTGAGTGAAGCCCTGCTGGATGTGGTGGCTCACGCCTCGACAAATGAGCCGGATTTCGAACCGACATCCATCGCTTCCTCGGAAGATTCCTCCAATGAAACCGACTCATTGCTGGCCGATGCCGAAGAATCACTTTGTATCAAATGGGAGGATTTCTAAAGGCATCCAAGCCGATTTTGCTGACTTATGCCTGCCTCTTCTGGTTTCTGCCCGGCATCAAAATTCTTTACGTGGGCATCAGTCGATGGACTGTGGCTGAAAGTCTGCCCATGATTGGAGTATGGTTTTCGGTGGCATTGATCATGTTCTCCTTTTTCATTTTTCCCAGAGTTTATACTAAAAATACCGACCATGTGCTGCGGCAATCCGGCGAGCTACACCCGTTGTATCGCTGCTTCCGACCGGGCACATGGGTAATCATCGGTATAATGATTTGCTTCGGCATTTGGTTGCGTCATCAGCCGTTTGTGCCGAATTATTTTGTGTGTGGATTTTATTCCGGTTTGGGGATAGCCATGCTAATAACAACATACAGGTATATTCTTCTAATCCGACAACTACGAAATAAATGATAGATTCCGAACTCTTTGACCAAAAGAAAGCCGCCTATTTTACTTTGGGCTGCAAACTGAACTTTGCCGAAACCTCTTCTATCGGCAAGGCTTTGGCAGAGCGTGGAGTAAAGCGATGCGAACCGGGCGAAAAGGCCGACATCTGCATCATTAACACTTGCTCGGTAACAGAGTTGGCAGATAAGAAATGCCGCAACATGATACGGCGTGCCAAACGTGAAAATCCGAATGCTTTGGTAGTGGTAACCGGCTGCTATGCACAACTCAGCCCTGAAGAAATTGCCCATATCGAAGGCGTGGATTTGGTTATCGGCACCGAACAGAAGGGCAAATTGATTGATTTGCTAAATGCTCAGTCTAAAAACAAAACTACCGGTTCATCAGCATCCATGGGGCATATTGTGCATACGGCAACTAAAGATATTCGCACATTCACACCCAGCGTATCGGCAGATGACCGCACACGCCATTTCCTCAAAGTTCAGGATGGATGCGATTATTATTGTACCTACTGCACCATACCCCGAGCAAGGGGAAGAAGTCGCAACGGTTCCATTGATTCTTTGGTTCGACAAGCCGAAATGGTGGCAGAAACCGGCGGTCGTGAGATTGTGCTCACGGGAGTGAATATCGGAGATTTCGGACGTACCACGGGAGAAAGTTTTATGGACTTGCTGCATGCTTTGGATAAAGTGACCGGTATAGAGCGCTATCGCATCAGTTCCATCGAACCTAATCTATTGACAGATGAGATTATTGAGTTTTGTGCTGCATCAAGAGCTTTCATGCCACATTATCACATCCCGTTGCAGAGCGGAAGTGATGACGTGCTGCGGCTTATGAAGCGGCGATACGACACAGCTCTATTCCGCCAACGTGTGGAACACATCCGCACAGTGATGCCGGATGCCTTTATCGGCATTGATGTGATTGTGGGTACGCGAGGAGAGCGACCGGAATTTTTTGAGGCCTGCCATGACTTTTTATGCTCAATACCTTTTACTCAACTGCATGTATTCAGTTATTCCGAACGACCCGGCACGATGGCTTTGAATATCCCGTATGTGGTATCTGCCGCAGACAAACATCAACGCAGCCGACGACTGCTCCAGCTCTCAGATGAACGACTCAAAGCATTCTACCGGACACATATCGGCACTCCGATGCGAGTTCTGTGGGAACACACGGAGCGTGACGGCATGATGATGGGATTTTCGGATCAATATATACGTGTGGCAAGGCCATACGACGAGCATCGTGTGGGAATTTCGGAGGTGGTTTCTCCTCAAAAATTTGACCCTGCTCTAATTAGCTTGACGATATAAAAAGATGATTACGATACGCAAATGGTTGCTCCATGGGGGCATTTGGCTCATGTCTATGATGCCGTGGTGTATAATACGTTTGTATGTCTATCCGCTATCTTGGTTTTTGCGGCATGTATTGGCCTACCGTCGCAAAGTGGTATGTGACAACCTGAAAGGTTGTTTCCCGGAGAAGTCGCAGACCGAACTCAATCGTTTGGAGCGGGACTATTATCGTTACTTGGTGCGTCTTTTCTTATCCACCCCCAAGCAACTGACCATGAGCGATAAAAAGATTAAGCGCTATATGCGACTGGAAAATTTGGAAGTACTCACCGATTTGCGTGACAAAGGTTACACCTCTATCATTGCCATGATGGGACATTTCGGAAGTTGGGAAGTATTCAGCGCAGCCCCTATATATTATCGTACCATCGGCATCACACACAAACATATTTATCTGCGTCCGAATGACCCGGTATTTGATGCCGAGATGCTTAAACTGCGGAGCCGACACGGTGCCATTGGGATAGAACGAGCCGAAATTGGCCGAGAACTGCTGCTCAATGCACATCAACAAGACGGCTCATGCTCTACATTCGGATTTATTGCAGACCAATCTCCGGTGCGCGAAAATGCCAACTACGTTACACGCTTCATGGGACGCACCACAGCATTTATCACCGGAGCCGAGCATCTGGCTCGGCGGTTGCATCTGCCGGTGGTATATATGGATGTTATCCCCGAAGGTGATTTTGCTTATGTGGGACGATTTCGCCTGCTAAGCGAGCATCCGGAAAACGAACCGCCATGTGCCATCACGGAGCAATATGCCCGACTGATGGAAACCACCATCATGCGCGCACCGGAGCG
>CAMFNC010000243.1 GCA_945965245.1 uncultured Porphyromonas sp.
ATAGAGTCTTTCATCCAAACCGATGCTGCGGTCAATCGCGGAAACAGTGGTGGTGCTTTGGTCAATGCTGCCGGCGAACTTGTGGGCATCAACTCCATGATTTTCTCTGAAACGGGCAATTATGCCGGCATCTCCTTTGCCATTCCCATTTCGATGGCAGCTAAGGTTGCAGGCGATATCAAACAGTTTGGCAGCGTTCAGCGAGCCGTATTAGGATTTACCGGAGGCGATTTGACCGACCAACTTATCAAAGAAAAGAAACTGAAAGTAAATGAAGGTGTTTATGTGAACGACTTTACCGAAATCAGTGCCGTATATGCCGCCGGAATAGAAAAAGGTGACGTAATTACCGCCATCAATGGCAAAAGCATTCGCGATTTCGGTGAATTGCAGGGCATCATCAGCCGTTATCGTCCCGGCGATAAGGTACAAGTAACAGTCAATCGCGATGGTGCAACCAAAGAGTTTACCGTAAAACTGAAAAATCGTCAGGGAAATACCAAAGTTCTCAACGAAGAGGCTCCTACTGAAGAATTTGGTGCTAAATTTGCAGAACTATCCAATCAAACCAAGCGTTCGTTAGGTATCAGCTATGGTGTGGAAGTGAAAGAGGTTAGTAAAAATGGCAAGTTCGACAAAGCCGGTATCCGCAAAGGCTTTATCATCCTTTCCGTAAACGATTCTCCTGTATATGACTTAAAAACATTAAATAAATATCTGCGCACCATCAGAGAGCAGAGTCGTAATGGGGCTGTATATCTGCGTGGTGCTTATCCCAACGGCGAAGTCTATAATTATATGATTAGATAGAGCCGTCCCTCCACACGAGTTACGAGGGAGGCTATCGCCGGTAGTAGAGCACCGGCAATATGACCAACTGAAATACTCAGGATGGAGAAATTTGAGTGAGAGGCTGTCCCTTGGTCAAGGGGCAGCCTCGTTTATTTTACAAAATAGCGGGAGTTGTCTGTAATGACAACACCCGCTGAATTTGAGGAGAGAATGGTTAAAAGCAGTTTCTAATCGTTGCTCAAGAACGGATATTTGTAATCCGTGGGGGGTACGAATGTTTCTTTGATACAACGAGGGCTGCACCAACGCATCAGATTGAGCGGACCGCCGGCCTTATCGTTCGTTCCGCTGGCACGTGAGCCGCCAAATGGCTGCTGACCTACCACGGCTCCGGTGGGCTTGTCATTGATGTAGAAGTTTCCGGCTGCGTTACGCAACTTCGCCATGGCGTGTTCGATGGCATAGCGGTCACGTGCAAAGATCGAACCGGTGAGACCATACATGGTTGTAGTATCGCACAGCTTCAATGCTTCATCGAATTGAGTATCGTCATAAACATAAACCGTCAGTACCGGACCAAAGAGTTCGTCGCGCATGGTGATATAATGTGGGTCGTCTACTTCGATAACCGTAGGCTTAATGAAGTATCCCACACTCTTGTCGCCTTTGCCACCGAATACAATCTTGGCGTGCGGGTCGTTTTTAGCTTTATTGAGATAACCCATGATATTGTCGAAAGATGCTTCGTCTATAACGGCATTTACGAAATTGCCAAAGTCCATCACATCGCCCATCTTGATTTCGTCCAGCATAGCTGCCATTCGGTCTTTGACTTCAGACCATAGTGAGCGGGGAATATATGCTCTGGAGGCTGCCGAGCATTTCTGACCTTGGTATTCGAAAGCACCGCGAACCAGGGCTACACTCACTTCCTCGGCATTGGCAGAGGGGTGAACCATCACGAAGTTTTTACCGCCGGTTTCGCCCACGATACGTGGGTAGGTGCGATAATGGTCAAGGTTGGCAGCCATATTCTTCCACATGGTATTGAATGTGGCGGTGGAGCCTGTGAAGTGCAGACCGGTCAGATGCTCGCTGGCTGTGACCACGCCGCCGATGGTGCTGCCCTTGCCGGGAATGAAGTTTACCACACCGTCCGGCAGGCCGGCTTCGCGGAAAATCTGCGTGAGCACATAGTTACTGCATAGAGCCGTGGTGCTAGGTTTCCATACAGTTGTATTACCCATCATGGCCGGAGCCAGATTGAGGTTAGAGGCAATACTGGTGAAGTTAAACGGAGTGAGGGCAAAGATGAAACCTTCCAACGGACGGTATTCCATACGATCGAGAATTCCTTTGGTGCTTATAGGCTGCTCGGCATAAATTTGTCCGGCATAGTAAGCACTAAAGGTCAGGAAGTCGATTAATTCACATGGCGCATCTATTTCTGCCTGCATGGGATTCTTGCTTTGTCCCAGCATCACCGACGCGGCTAATTTGTAACGGTACTTTGTGGAAATGAGTTCTGCAATCCGTAGCATCAGCGAAGCGCGTTCCGTCCAAGGCAGAGCAGCCCATTCGGCTTTCGCTTTCATGGATGCATCGATGGCCGCTTTCACATCTTTTTCAGATGCCTTGTGATATATGCCCCATTTGCGGCGATGATCATGAGGCATAACCACTGCTCCTGTATCTCCGGTAAAAATTTCCTTACCGCCAATCACCAAAGGAATCTCGAAAGTGGTGTCGTGCAGTTCTTGTAGAGCTGCTTTCAGTTTTTTACGCTCTTCCGTTCCCGGGGCGTAGCTGTATATCGGTTCATTTGCAGGTTTGGCAAAACCGAAAAGAGAGTTGTTCATATTTGTGAGTTAATAATGAGGTTGGTTTTCATTGTTGTCAAAAAAAATCTCGGCAATCATGCAGCGAGCAGAGCCGCCGCCGTTGGTTTCGATAATGTTCAGCTCCGGAGCCAATATCTTGCTGTATTGCTCCAGTCGGGCTGTCTGCTCTGGCGTTAGTGAGCGTTTGGCTTCCGCACTCATGATGATGAGCGATTGCCCCTCGCCACTTTCCAATTCCAGCATATTGCCGGCGAAGTGGTTGATTTGCTCCAGCGATATGTCTATGATTTCGTGGCCGGTGGAGGTGAGCGATAGCACTAGTGTTTCACGTTCGGCAGCATCGCGCACGGCATCGAGGCAGACCACGGCATAGCGCGATGCCACACACATCATCACATTGGTATGATAGATGTCTGCGCCGGTGGCATCGGTGGCATGGAAGAAAATCATCGAATAGTCCAGCTCTTCTCGGAAGACCTCCAATACTTCTATGGACGAACGCTCAGAGGAGCAACAGTATGCGATTTTATTCACCCTATCCAGTACCATGCTGCCAGTTCCTTCCAGAAACTTGTGCTGCGATTCATAGCGTTTGAGGTCTATGATGCGCTTCACACCATCCATTTCACCCACGGTGGCTAGAATGGGCAGTTTGCGTTCCAGTTGTCGGTTTCGGGCATACATGGGGTAGAGTATCAGTTCGCCGGTAATATGCGTGGAAAACCAGTTGTTGGGAAAGATGGAGTCCGGTGTGTGTGGTTTGGGTGAGTCTTGCACCACCCAAACGTCCACACCGTTATCGCGGAGCAATGCCACATAGGCATCAAACTCTTTTTGTGCTTGTTTGGCCACCGATTCGGGTGTGCCGGAGGCTTTCTGAAAGGCATTGTTGGTAGCCGTTTCAGGATTGTATCCGAAGAGAGCCGGTCTGACCATCAGAATCCGGTTTGTAGCTTGTTTGCGTATCATAAGCACAAACGTATATAAGCGTGATTATTCCAGTACCTTGATAGATTCTTTGATGATTTCCACGGCTTCGTCCAACTCGCTTTCTGTGATGCACAGCGGCGGAGCCAGACGGATGATGTGGCGGTGTGTGGGTTTGGCCAGCAACCCGCGCGAAGCCATTTCTTCGCACACATCCCAGGCTTCATGTCCGTTATGAGGTTTGATGATGATGGCGTTGAGCAAGCCTTTACCACGAACCAATGTGAGCAATGGACTGTTGATGGCGCGGAGTTTTTCGCGGAATATCTGTCCTAATCTTTCTGCCCGCTCTGCCATTTTCTCTTCTTTGACCACTGTCAGTGCTGCCATGGCCACCTTGCAGGCCAATGGGAAACCACCGAACGTGGAGCCGTGTTCGCCGGGTTTGATGGTCAGCATGATTTCATCATCTGCCAATACGGCACTTACGGGTAGCACCCCGCCGGATATGGCTTTACCCAATATCAGAATGTCCGGGCGCACATTTTCGTGGTCGCACGCCAGCATTTTGCCGGTGCGGGCAATGCCGGTTTGCACCTCGTCTGCCACGAATAGTACATCATGTTTTTTGCAGAGGTCATAGCATTTTTTCAGATATCCCTCATCCGGCACGTTTACGCCGGCTTCGCCTTGGATGGGTTCCAACAGGAAACCTGCCACACGTGCTCCGTACTCTTCCAATGCTTGCTCCAGAGCCGTAGGGTCGTTATAGGGGATGGTCAGCAGTCCCGGAGTATAGGGGCCATAGCCCTTGTAGCTACTGGGGTCGGAGCTTAGGCTCACGATGCTGATGGTACGTCCATGGAAATTTTCTTTACATCCTATAATCAGAGCTTCATTTTCTTTTACCCCTTTTACGTCGTATGCCCAGCGGCGAGCCAGCTTCAGAGCCGTTTCCACGGCTTCGGCTCCGGTATTCATGGGCAGTACCTTGTCATAGCCGAAGTATTCGGTCATAAACTTTTCATATTCGCCCAGAGTGTCGTTATAGAAAGCGCGTGAGGTCAGACAGATACGTTCGGATTGGTCTTGCAGGGCTCTAATGATTTTGGGATGGCAGTGACCTTGGTTCACAGCACTGTATGCCGATAAAAAGTCAAAATAACGTTTGCCGTCCACGTCCCATACAAAGGCTCCTTTGCCTTTGGCCAAGACTACTTCGAGAGGATGATAATTGTGTGCTCCGTATTTCTCTTCCATTTCGATGAAATACTTGGATTTTTCAGATAATTGCATCATGGTTATTCCTTTCTGTTAATGATATTATGATTTGATTTTTACAAGATTGTTTTACAATCGCTCCATAAATGTAGTAATTAGCTTTCTAAAAACAAATGTTTTTGACATTATCGGTAACATTTATATGTTTGCGGTATGCGAGAGTTTATGCCGGTATGACTTCTTTATCGGCGATGTGAAAAGGGGGAACGATGACACGGATTTGGATGGGGTCGATTTTTTATGTATAAATTGTTTTCATTTTATGTATAAAATGCGCGCAATTTATGCATAAATTAAAATCAATTTGTACATAAATTTGGGGCATGCCGCAATGTGCTCTATCTGAGTGATTTGCAAAAGAGGGTTTTCTGCTTTGGCAAAATCCTCTTTTTGAGGAGGTGGTATGTGGCACCAGCACGGCACGAACTTTATTTGCTGACTCGATACCACCCCCGTTGTGTGCCAATGGCGCACAACGACCCATCCAAAGGGGTATCTTGGTTTACGTACGTAGGGTCGATGCTCCCGAAGGTGCATTAGGTTTTGAGGGCACTCTTTAGTGA
>CAMFNC010000244.1 GCA_945965245.1 uncultured Porphyromonas sp.
CCGTAGCGCAGATAGTCCTCATCGGTAAACCAGAGGTGATGCACACATACTTCGGCTGTGATTTGCTTTTCGGTCAGCGGTTTGCAGGCATCGAAAAGCGACAGTTCGCGTTCGGTGCTGACATGCAGGATATGCAGCCGACTGCCATAACGTGATGCCAGTTCGCACGCCTCGGCCGATGAGCGATAGCACGCCTCGGCACTGCGAATGAGCGGATGAAAAGTAATATCCAGCGCATCGGCAGGATGATGTGAGGTATAATATTCGCGATTGCGCTGGATGGTATCTTCGTGTTCACAGTGGGTGGCAATGAGCAGGTCGCGCTGTTCGAAAAAGGCATTCAGCGCGTGGCTGTCATTCACCAGCATATCTCCCGTGCTGCTGCCCAAAAAGAGCTTCAACCCCGGAACCAATTTACTATTCACCTCTTTGAGCGTATCCACGTTGCTATTGCTACCACCGTAGAAAAACGAATAATTGACCCACGAGGTATCGGCAGCACGTTCATGTTTCCATTCCAATTGTTCGATGGACGTGGTGGTTGGGTTGGTATTGGGCATATCCATAAAAGAGGTAATGCCTCCGGCAGCTGCCGCCCGGCTTTCACTCCCGATGTCGGCCTTGTGTGTCAGCCCCGGTTCACGAAAGTGCACCTGGTCATCTATACACCCCGGCAGCAACCAAAGCCCCCGGCAGTCTATTTCGGTATCGGCATGGGGCAGCGGTTCGCCTGCATTCCATACCGATGCTATCTTATCGTCCTCGATAAGCACGGAGCCTTGCCGGGCTTGACCTTCGTTGATAATGAGAACATCTGTGAGTAATGTGCGCATGGCGGTATGTGGGTTTTATCGGGGAGTGGGGAAATTGCGGGTCATGCGCCACCAACGGAGCTTGAGCACACCGGTAAAAGCCTCCCCAAAAATTGAACTGCTCATTTTGGATGTTCCCAGTACACGGTTTTCGAATGTGATGGGATATTCTTTTACTTTGAAGCCCAGACAGTGTGCCGTATATTTCATTTCTATCTGGAAGGCATACCCCTTGAAGTGCACACGATCCAAATCTATGCACTCCAGTACCTTGCGCCGATAGCACACGAAGCCGGCAGTGGTATCGTGCACCGGCAGCCACGTCACAAAGCGCACATACAACGATGCCACATAGCTCATTAGAATGCGCCCCATGGGCCAATTTTTGACCCTGCCTCCGCGGATATATCGCGACCCCACAGCTACATCGGCACCTTTGCGAGCGCAAAGGTCGTAGAGGTTCATCAAATCTTGGGGAGGATGACTGAAATCACAGTCCATTTCGAAAATGTATTCATAGCCCATTTTCAGTGCATGTCTGAAGCCGGCAATGTAGGCAGTGCCCAATCCCAGCTTGCCAGCTCTTTCTATGATATGAATTCGTTCGGGGTGCTCTTTTATCTTGGCGTGCACCACCGCCGCCGTTCCGTCGGGGGAATGGTCGTCCACTATCAGGATGTCGAACGAACGGGGCAGAGCCAACACGGTTTCAATCATTCGAGCCACGTTTTCAATCTCGTTGTACGTGGGTATAATGACAACGCTATCGCTATACATAAGCATTCAAAGATGTTATACATTTTCAAAGTTACCAAAAAGCACTATACCAACGCTCTCTTATCGTTGTTTCTTATCCGAATAGTTATTCGACGGATGCATCACACCGCAGTTCATAGAAGATTAAGCAAAATAAAATTCGTACACTCCCACTTTTCTTGTACGTTTTAGTTCTAATTATACATTATAAAAGCCACTATTGTTGTAAATAGACAAAAAAGAATTACGTTTGCAGCTAAATCATATTTATATAATTAATACACAACCTTATGAAATCTTCACAACGCGAGAAATATGTGCTCAAGGCCGTAATCTCTTTCTTTTTAGTTCTCTTTACCATGCCTTTGGGGCATGCCACCATGATATTGATGGAGCATTTGCTTGCTCCCACGGCGTTGCATTATGCCGCTTTTGCCATGGGGGCAGTGGGGCTGCTGATGGTGATACAAGGCGTTTTTGCCACCCATGACACAGCGCAGACGTTGTGGGGGCTTTTTGGCGGATTGCTTTTCTGGACCGGCTGGGTGGAATTCTTGTTCATGTATTACGCCCAACGCTACGGTGTGCAACCCGAAATCGTAAACGGCGAAGTGGTTACCCGGCCGGAGTATTTGATTATGCCTGCATCGTTCGGCTTCTGGATGATGTTTATGGTGATTTATCTTTTCAGTAATAAATCCGGATGCAATTTCTTTAATTGGTGCCAACGCAGGCTGCTGGGAAAGCGAAAAAATACCGTGGTGATGCGCCCCATGACACGCCATACCTCCATTGTTACTTTCATGGAGTTGAATATGATGCTGTGGAGTTGTTACCTGCTGCTGATGTTTTGCTACGACGGCAATTTCCTAGGTGAGCGTCACCCGGTTACGCTGGCTGTCGGAGCCGGATGTTTTGTGGGTGCCGTGTTCATGTTTTTACGTCAGTTGCACATCAGCTCATGGGGTGCCAATATTCGCATGTCCATAGCCACGGTCATTGTGGTTTGGACTCCGGTGGAGATTTTGGGTCGGTTGAACTTCTTTAGTGAAATCTGGGTGGCACCGCTGGAGCACAAGGCCGAAATGGCAGCCATCCTCTCCGCCTTTCTCGTTTTGCTGCTAATACTCTTTTTCACGCTTCGGAGCAAGCGCAGCACTTACCCGAGGGCTTCACGCTAAGCTCTTTTACGTCTTCTTTTCAGTACTTACCGAGGTCGTTGTGGGACTTCGGTCGGGAGAGGCTTTTTATTTTGTGCATAAATTGATTTCATTTTATG
>CAMFNC010000245.1 GCA_945965245.1 uncultured Porphyromonas sp.
TGTGATTTGGGTTGGCTCTATCATCGGCGGTTGGCCGTCGCACTGGAATGATGGCAGCGTGCGCATCAAGAAAGTCGGCGAAAAGACTTTCCAACCCATCACTCCCGAAATGCTATTCTAAAAATAAACCCTAAAAAATATGATTGTAACATTTGACCCAGATAGATACTGCGTGGGGACGATATGATTATGATAAAAACTTCTTTACCGATTTTATAGAGCATTAACAAATAATTTTTATAAGAATTGATGCGTATCACATTCAAGGCCATCGGTATATGGGCAGCCTTGCTCTTCGCAAGCGAAATCCTTTGGGCTCAAAACACACCTCAAATCACTTATTCACTTGGCGGATTTATCCAACTCGATGGCATTGCCGGGCAGAAAGATGCACAAAACCATGTAGGAGAAATCTATTCGGTCAATGATATCAACTTAACCGGAAAACCATTTACCCGCATGGGGTTGCGCCGTGCACGACTGAAAGGCACCATCCGCAAAAATGATTGGAGAGCAGTGGCACAGATCAATATTGCCGACAATAAGATTGCGCCCCACACTTTTATGGTGCAGTGGCGTCCGGCATTGCTATCCGGCTTCAGCCTGAGTGCTGGTTTGCAGGACGAAGGGTTTGGCTTGGAATCGGAGATGAGTGCCAAATCGCCCATCGGTGTGGAGCGTGCTGCATATATAAACGATCTTTTCCCCGGCAATATTGACTTGGCCGTGATGGCAGACTATGCCCCCAAATCGTTCCTTTCGCTCAATGGCACAGACATCCGCATCGGACTGATGGGAGGCAATAACGGAGGGAAAATGCGCAAAAACCACCCCGACCTTATGGCGCGTATAGCCATCGGGCATCATACGGCCAACGGCCGGAGTTGGCAGGTGGGTGCTGCCGGTTATTGGGGATATGTGGCGCAAAACGATGGCCTGAGTCGTGTGCCGCGCCGATATTGGAGTGCATTCGCCCAACTGGGAGCTGCCGGCCATTGGGGTACAACCCGACTCTTTGTCGAAACCATGGGCGGACTTCAGCCGGGGCAGAACTTCACCAATTCAGTCACGGGAACGTCTATCAAGAGCACGGACTATTTCAATGCTTCGCTCCCCATCTTTGCCCGTCCGTTTGGCGGCACAATGGCAGGCCTGACCTACCGAATCGGTGTTTGCCCCTTGGAAACTATGATCAAATACTACTATTATGACCGTAATCGAAATCTATCCGCCAATGACATTGCGCAGAAATATCGTGACAGCGAACACGGTTTCAATCCCGACTGCGATGCACGAGAAGAAGTATGGGGTGCCGGACTTC
Organism: uncultured Porphyromonas sp.; assembly: GCA_945965245.1. Lineage (GTDB taxonomy): Bacteria > Bacteroidota > Bacteroidia > Bacteroidales > Porphyromonadaceae > Porphyromonas. The sequence goes on from CAMFNC010000245.1 coordinate 1,322, forward strand.
GGTACTACGCCCTGAACGATGCTCTTACGCTAACGGCTTACTATGAGTGGGTGCTTCAGGAAAAAAACACATTGCCTGACCCAACCACAAACGACCGTCTGAACAATCGCCGGCGCAACCTCTTTACCCTGCGGCTTCAATACGCCTTTTAGTCTTCCATGTATACAATCCTGCTGGAGCCATAATCGAATTCTATGGCTCCCTGTCGGAACATATCCATGCCCACTCTGCCATCCAATTCCACAAAGCCGCTGAACATACGCTCCGGAGAGCAACTCAACTGCCCAAAGGAGAAACACTTATCACCCAGCGTAAACCGCTGATGCTTGACCTTTCGGGCACGCTTCGCAGACACCGAGTGCACCCCAAAACTTATTTGCTTTTGAGCCGATGCGGCTTGTTGTTTTATCTTACCCAGACTCTTATCAAAGAGTTCGGTTCGCATGGCACCGGTATCAAAATGGAAATAGTAATAAACTCCTTGTTCATCTTGCAGAGTAATGAACGGATGGGTCAATGCCTCCAGATTGCGCAGAGCGTCTGCCGATTTTCGTGACGGAGAGAACCTTACGTAACGATTTTTCCAACTGATTTTAACACACATTTTTTGTAAAATATCCCATCCGATAATGCCATCAACAGCATAGAGCGTTAATCCCCCGAATTTCAACGACAGGTTTTTGGAAATCAAAATCGGGTGGTTCGTCAGCGACAATTGCCCCAAAGTCAATTCCTCCACGTAACCCAATTCTGTGCCCTCGGACTTATTGTTGCTATCCAAAACCCGAAGCCCTACCCCCACCCGCGTCACTTGACTTTCGCTTGCCAAAGCTTCCGAAATGACAGAATGGGTACATCCGGTATCCACCAACATTTTTTTAACTTTTCCATTTATCATCACTTCTATTTCGGGACACCCTCCGTAATTAAATGAAGCCGGCAGTGTGCTCTCGCCCTCGGCAAAGGTTATTTCGCCGGCCGGTATTTGCAGATATTGATTGGCCGCAGATGCATATCGCTCTTGTCCTGACGCCTCCGCCCACTCGGCGCATTGCTGAAACATGGCGTGATGAAAACAATATGGCAAAACCACCGAATGCATATAATTGTTTTGTGCATTTTTCATCTCCTGAAATAAGGCTGCCGCCGAGTTTGTATCCCTTTCGTACAAACATTGCAATGCCCGAATAGCTTTTTTCTCTTCTTCTTGGCCGGTCAGAGAGAGTGCTGCCGCAAAATCGGCATCATTGACCGCCTTGCCATAATCCCGATAAGCCATCGGAGCACGATTTCGAATGGCAGACGTAGCAATGATTATCTTAGGGGCAGAACAACCCGATAAAATATACAACAAAAGAATTAGAGCCGTTATTTTTCTCATATAAAATGGTATGACGTGTACTGAAAAAATTTTATGTACATTTTGCAGAAAATTTATGCATAAAACACGTGCAATTTATATATAAAATGAAATTAATTTATGCATAAATTTGGGCACCATCCGAAGTCATGCACGAACCTACCTCAAATAGCTGCGTTTACGTTCAAGCTCACAGATAGTTACAGAAACAAAGTTATTGAAATTTCGCGCGTCAGCAAATCCCACCTTTCGAGGAAGTGGTATCCTGCGCAAGCATCGGAAAAATTTCCTCCTCACCGAGGAGATGGCACATGAAGCCCGAAAGGGCGAAATACACATTAAAACAAGAAAAGCATTGCAAATCTTCGATTGCGGTATTTTATTCAACCAAATCATGTATATTTATAGTGTCGATAGTCGTGAGTCGATTATAAAACATTTTTTATTCATATTAAAGTCTCAGCTTATGAAAAAAATGTACAGTTTCGGATGGTTTTTTGCCATTATCGTGTTGTTTTTAGCTTCGGGGTGTCAATCCGAAAAATTAAAATCAGATGAAGAACTGACCCCTCCCCAAAAACAACAAGTATCTCAATTAAGAGATTTAACAGACCCGGACAATATCGTGCCTTGGGGTGCAAACATGGAGGTCGCTTCAGAAAATCAAGAAGAAATGTTATTAGGGGAAGAGATTATAAATCCATAT
>CAMFNC010000246.1 GCA_945965245.1 uncultured Porphyromonas sp.
GTGCTGGACCGGGAGCAGTACGCCTACACCGGTTACTCCGCCCATACTTACCGCTATATCTATGAGAAGGACGGAACTCTGGTGGAAAAGCAGGACATGGGGACCAGCAAGTACGCCACCCGGCCCCATATCTATGAGATAATCGGCACATTTGATAACGTCCAAATTATGCTCGATAACTACCACTGTATTGCCTCTATCTACCAATCTGTTTAGTATGACCAGCAGCATTCGGATATCTTCGAAGTGAAGCCCCGTGGTGGGTTCGTCCAATACATAGAGCGTTTTGCCCGTATCTTTTTTGCTGAGTTCCGTGGCTAGTTTGACACGCTGACTTTCGCCTCCCGAAAGCGAAGACGAAGACTGACCCAGCTTGATGTATCCCAAGCCCACATCTTGCAGTACTTTCAATTTTTTGCAGATGGATGGAATGTGTTCGAAAAATTCCACAGCCATATTGATGGTCATATCCAGCACATCGGCTATTGATTTACCCTTGTAACGCACCTCCAGTGTTTCGCGGTTGTATCGCTTGCCGTGGCATACTTCACAGGGGGTGTATACATCGGGCAGGAAGTTCATTTCCAAAGTTTTGTAGCCGCTGCCCTTGCACTCTTCGCATCGCCCACCTGCCACATTGAAAGAAAAACGTCCCGGTTTATAGCCACGCTGTCGGCTTTCGGGCAGTGCTACGAAGATGTTGCGGATGTCGGTAAAAAGACCGGTATAGGTGGCCGGATTGCTGCGTGGAGTACGCCCGATGGGCGATTGGTCCACGCACACAATTTTATCTATATTCTCCAGCCCCTTCAGCTCCCGATAGGGTAGCGGGTCTTCCAAAGAACGGTAAAACTGCTGGCTGATGGCGTTGTAGAGTGTTTTATTGATTAGAGTGCTTTTGCCGCTGCCCGATACGCCCGTTATGCAGACCAACAGCCCCAAGGGCAGGATCAGTGTCACATCTTTCAGATTGTTGCCCGATGCTCCCTCCAGTACCAGCGTCTGCCCATTGCCCGGTCTGCGTGTGGCAGGCACGGCAATCTTTTTTTTGCCATTCAGATAGTCGGCTGTGAGTGAATGCGATGCTGCCAGTTCGTCCGGTCTGCCGGCAAAGACCACTTCGCCACCCAGACGCCCGGCTTTGGGACCCATATCAATAATATAATCGGCATGGAGCATCATATCTTTGTCATGCTCCACCACCAAAACGGTATTGCCGATGTCACGCAGGTTTTTGAGGGAATGTAATAGTCGCTGATTGTCTATGGGGTGCAATCCGATGCTTGGCTCGTCCAAAATATAAATGACTTCTACCAGTTTGGCTCCGATTTGGGTGGCCAAACGGATGCGTTGGCTTTCGCCTCCCGACAGACTGCCGGCTTCTCGGTTCAACGTCAAATAGCCCAACCCGACATCAAGGAGAAAGTCTACGCGGTTTCGTATCTCTTTTAAAATCTCGGTGGAGATGGCGCGTTGCGATTCGTTGAGCCGCTCCTCCAGATTTTCCAACCAAGACCTAAAAGAGAGCAAATCCATGTGAGCAGCTTCGCCGATGTTTTTGCCATCGATGAAGTAATGCAGAGCCTCCTTGTTCAGTCTGTATCCATTGCATTCGGGGCAGACCTGATGTTTCATGAATTGACTTGCCCATTTGGTTTCGGTGGCGGATGCCTCGGTGTTTTGCGCCACTTGGATGATATAATTGCCTATGCCGTTGAAGGTGGTGGATAGCAAATCCGTGATACCCCCGGTGGATAATTGTTTGATTTGCAGTTTTTCGCTACTCCCATTCAGGATATCGTCTATCAATTCGGGCGGGAAGCTACTTACCGGGTCTTTGAGGGTTTTGCCGTATAGCTCGCATAGCGCCTCCAACTGCCAAAAAATAAGACTGTTTTTATATTTACCCAGCGGTTCGATGGCACCTTGACTGATGCTCAAATCAGGATGAGAGATGACACTGTCTGTATCCACGATATTGATATGTCCCAGCCCTTTGCATCTGTGGCAATAACCGGTGGGGTTATTGTAAGAGAAGTTGTGCGGAGCAGGGTCGTGATAGGAAAGCCCGGTTTCCGGACACATCAGCGAGCGGCTGTAATAATGTTGCTCCTCGGTGTCTATATCCATTACCATCATCATATCACCGCCCTCGTGCATGGCTATGCGCAGGCTTTCTGCCAGCCGCCCACGATTGCTTTCGCGCACGATGAATTTATCCACTTGCACTTCCACCGAATGAATCTTGTACCTATCCAACTTCATGCCATAGACTATCTCGGTGATTTCGCCATCCACACGCACTGTCAGGTAGCCCTTTTTGCGTAGTCGCTCAAATAAATCTTTGTAATGCCCTTTGCGGTGACGTACCACCGGTGCAAGGATACGCACTTTCTTGCCATTGTAATAGTCGAAGATGGTATCGAGAATTTGAGATTCGGTATAGCGCACCATGGGCAGACCGGACTTCCACGAAACGGCAATGCCGGCACGAGCATAGAGCAAACGCAAGTAGTCTTGGATTTCGGTCACTGTGCCCACTGTGGAGCGTGGATTGCGATTGGTGGTTTTCTGTTCGATGGATATAACGGGACCCAAGCCGCGGATTTCTTCCACATCGGGGCGTTCCATGCCACCACCCATAAATCCGCGAGCATAAGCACCCAGTGTATCTATAAACCTGCGCTGCCCTTCGGAAAAGATGGTATCGAATGCCAGACTGGATTTACCGCTGCCGCTCATACCGGTAATCACGGTGAGCGAATGGCGCGGAATGGTCACGTCAATATTTTTCAGATTGTGCACTTTGGCACCATATACTTCGATGGATTGCATGGCTGCGGCATATTCTTATGCAAAAACAATAAACTATATAAACACGAAACCATGCACAGGCTTGGGGGTAATGCTCATATATTATATATAATTATGAGTGGTATACTCGCTGTGTGAATAAGGCGAAATTCCACCGCTCACCACAAAAATATCAAATTTTCAAGAAAAATGGTTATCATTCCGCTGTGGAATGTTCATAAAATCTATTCCTCAATCTATAAAGAGTTTTTTGGGGAGAGTGTTTTTATCTATGTTTTGAGTTATATATTGT
>CAMFNC010000247.1 GCA_945965245.1 uncultured Porphyromonas sp.
CGTTATCATAGAATAACAATATTATGAACTTAAAAATTAAAATTTAAGTAATTGTTTTTCTACTATTGGGATTTATGGAACCGGTATGTACTTGACTAACACAGATGTATGCCGGTTCTTCTTATTATCGATTATGAGGAAGATGGTTTTACTTTTACTGCTTATGCCATTGCTCGTGGCAGAAGGTCTTGCACAGAAAAAGATGTTGTATAGGCGTGTGGAGAAGATTGGAGAATCTTCTTTGTTGTGCTATTACAATTATTTCTATAACGAACTGGGTATTCGGGAAGAAGCCATCATGCTGCTTCAGACCGGTGGTAAGGTGCAGAAATTCTGTGGTCTTGCCCATTATTACCGCGATTCTTTGGCATTGATTTTTAATAATCGGCCTCAAGATAAGCTTCTTTTGGCAAAAGAATCAGCCCGGATACTCAATATCCCCGGCTGCCGGAAAGACGTACAGTGGGTTATGTATCTCAATTTCCCTCATGGAGAGCGAACCATCACCGACAGAGTTTTTACAGATTCGTTTCTTTCTAAAGAAAAAAATATAACTCCCTCTTGGGTCTATACGGATGATACCCAAACCATACGAGGGTACCTCTGCCACAAAGCCACCACAACCCTATATGGTCGTAATTGGATTGTTTGGTTTTCTCCGGAGATAGAGAGACCCGATGGACCTTGGTTATTGAGAGGGTTGCCCGGATTGGTGGTGCTGGCAGAGACGGATGACGGGAAATTCAAGTTTGAGTTGCAAAAAATCGTGAAGAAGCAGACATTCGTCTTATTCGACAAAAAAGAATATTTTAAGGCAGACAGAAATAAAGTTTTACAAAACAAACGAAAATATTACGAAAATAAAGCACGGTATGCCAAGGCTGCCTCGGTAGATGCACACCCTATTACGGATATGCCTTACACACCATCCCTGTCCTATCATTCACTGAGAAAAATAAAATGAATGATGTTTTAGGTATCTTTTATGTTTATTCAAAAACTTGGACTCTATGGTCTATTCTTTTTTTGTTGTTTTGCCACAGCTATAGGACAGCGTGTAGATATTTCCGTAAAAGGTATAGTATTGGATGCCGAAACATCCGAACCCATACCGGATGCCATCATTACTTTTCATGCAGAAGCCGAAAATGGAACTATAGGTAAGATCTTAGCTTTTTCTTATACTCAACAGGATGGTACATTCGATATGAATTTATCAAGGAGCCGAAAGCCTGCTTGGTGCCGAGTCAGACTGATGGGATATGTAGAGCAAATCATGCCATTTGCCATATTTGAACAAGCAGGACGACACTCTGTTTATCTGAAACAAAACGCCACATTACTGCCCGAAGTGGTGGTTCTGAGCAATCCGATAAAATCTCGGGGGGATACAATTTCATATCGGGCTTCTGCTTTCATAACCCCTGATACTTATTCGGCTGAAGATTTGATTAAAAGATTACCCGGCATATCCGTAGATGCCGAAGGAGGGATTAGCTATTTAGGAGAGTCTGTCCAAGGTGTTTACATAGAAGGATTGGATCTTGTAGCCGATAGTTATCAGACTGCCACAAGATCTATTAAGGCAGAGGATATTAAGTCTATAGACATAATGGAACGTTTTCAGCAAGTCAAACTCCTGAGAAATATCAAAGAGGGAGAGCGGGCCATGTTGAATATCAAGTTAAAAAATGCACAGATGCTTCATCCATCCGGCGATGTAAAGGTTGGTATTGGGCAAGCATCCCCGAAAGTGGTATTAGATGCTGCAGCTCATGCTTTTTTGGTGAATTCTCAAATTCAGATGATAGCTTCTTTGGATATGGGCAATACCAATCAACCTCGTGCTTATGGTATGCAACATGCTTGGAGTATCCCATCTGTTTCCGTAAGAAAGATCATGAACCGTACTTTGCCGAGTGGCACCCCCTCCTTGCTGTCTGTTGGTCATCGGCGTGATGGTGGGACTTTCAATCATCTGATACGTTTACGGGAGGATGCTACCATTTCCTACAACTTGGGATATGAATCTCAACAGTTGCAGCGAATCGGAGGACAGGAGGTTAAGTTATATAACGGCTCCGGCTTTACAGCTTTTGACGAACAATGGGAGCAGAAGAGTAAAAGCCGGGCAACATATCTTTCGATGAGCTATACAGATAATCAAGATGATAAGTATGTCCAAAATCGTTTGGATATTCAGGGAGATTTCTTGTGTGAAAGAAAAGATTTGGTAAGAGAAAAGAGTTCAATTTGTGAAGAAATAAAACAAGGAGAAGTTCGGTTGGCAGATAATTTTAGCCTAATGAAAAAAAGAGATGAAAGTATTTGGAAGATTCATGGATTGATACAATATAGAAAATCACCTCATGCGGATTTAAGCATTTCCGGTGATATGCTTTCTTACGAGCAGACTGTCCGAGGTGAAGAATGTATGGTTCAAACAGAACTTACCTATGGATGGGGAGTAGGGAACTTATATGATATATATGGAAATATCAGCATTGAAGGGAATTATCTGGATGAAGAAATCGCATCGAATCCTAATCGTGTGATAGGCAAAGCTGAGGGAGGCTCTTTGTTTTGTGCCACAGCCCCTACAATCAGTTACACCACACCAAAGTTGAAGTGGTCTCTATCCGTACCCTTAGAATTGTATTGGAGAAATATTTCCTATTTGAATTTTGAAAAGAAGAGCCTTGATTATCATCACTTACGTCTATATCCCGGGATGGATTTCAAGCTGTCTTATCGGCCCGGCAGTTTTTGGTTTCTGAGACTAACTGCCGGGATTAAGAAACAAGAAGCAGGAAATTTTACGGATTTCTTACTGGGTTCATACCGAACTTCTTTTGAAAGCACAATCACCAAACGTGAGTTAATAATTCCCCAAAAATCGTCTGTGGGCACTGCCTTTCATTTGGAATATAAAAGCCCCATCCAAGGTCTTTTTGCCAGGCTGACACTTTCCGGAAAAAGAAATTCCGGAAATAACATAATAAGTTCCATCCTCCATGGAACGATGAAAGAAAGTGTGTTGCTTAGAAATGAAAGAGTCGGATATAACGCTGCTGGTCAGCTTTATTTTTCCCAACAAATAAATAGCCTCAAGTCATTGTTTACTTTTTTATTGGATTATAATTATTTGGAAAGACCCTTACATATAATGGAAAAGCTACAGAGGCTGCAGATACATGCCTTGTCTGTTGGGGCCGAACTGAACAGTACCTTAACTCGTTGGTTAGAACTAAAAGCGAACTTCCATTATTCCACAACTTGGATTCAAAGTGTATTTTCCCCAAATCGTTTGGATGAATATCTGTTTGGCGGTGGTTTGATCTTCAATTCCGGGAAATCCTTTTCGGCAATACTATATCACGACGGTCTCGTTACCAAACAAAATGAAAATGTCTATGGTGTTAAATCCATGCTTAATGCGGGTATTTCATATCGTCGTTCACGGTATCAAATAGATTTGAAGTGTGACAATTTGTTGAATGAAAAAATCACTTTAATTCGTCGAAATAGAGATGCCGATTTGTATTTTGAATATGCACATCTTCGCCCAAGGCAAATACTATTGAACTTCATGTTGAAATTCTAATTTCGACCTTCATCTCGATGTTTTAAGGGCTCTTCGGTGCTTATTCGATGAAGAAAAATCATCCGAAATGACTCCACCGGGCATCATTTTACTTAATCTAATCTATACGCAGATTTTCGATGCACCTTAATATTGCGTATCTTTGTGCAATGAGGTGCGGCATCGGCACACTCGCATAGCTTACAATATATTATATTGATAACAACAATGGCCACAAGACCTGCCTACGTGCTGCAAGAGAAACGTCTGCGCCAAAACTTGGAACTGATTCATTCGATTTCCGAGCGCAGTGGGGTAGAGATTATCTTGGCTTTCAAGGCGTATGCCCTTTGGAAGACCTTTCCGGTGTTTCGCGAATATATCCGTCACAGCACCGCCAGTTCTATCTTCGAAGCCCGGATGGCGTATGAGGAGTTCGGCTCGCGGGCACATACTTTCAGCCCGGCTTATACCAGGGATGTTTTTGAGGATTTGATGCGCATGAGTAGCCATATAACCTTCAATTCGCTCAGTCAGTATGAGCAGATGAAGGACTTTGTACTCTCGGCTAAGGATATCTCATTCGGGTTGCGTATCAATCCGGAATACTCTGTGGTGGAAACAGACCTATATAATCCGTGTGCTCCCGGGAGTCGATTGGGTATTCCGGCAGCGGAACTTCCCACAGAGCTACCGGAGGGTATAGAAGGCTTGCATTTCCACAGTTTGTGTGAAGGCTCTGCGCAAGACTTGCGAAACACATTGGTTGTAATCGAAGACCATTTTTCCGCACAATTAGAGCAGGTCAAATGGTTGAATATGGGGGGCGGTCATCTGATGACCCGTCAAGGCTACGATGTGGAATTGTTGGTGAAGACTTTGTGCGAATTTGCTAACCGGCATCCTCATCTCCGATTGATTATGGAGCCCGGCAGTGCTTTCGGTTGGCAGACCGGTTATCTGAAAAGCCATGTAGTGGATGTGGTGGAGCACCAAGGTATTCGCACGGCATTGGTAGATGTGTCTTTTACCTGTCACATGCCCGACTGTCTGGAAATGCCGTATTATCCGGCTATTCGCGGAGCCGAACATACTGATGAACCGACACCAGATGTACTTTGCTACCGAATTGGCGGAAACAGTTGCTTGAGTGGCGATTTTATGGGATATTGGACTTTCGACCACGAACTTCAGGTGGGAGAGACCGTGATATTTGAGGATATGCTTCATTACACAACGGTGAAAACCAATATGTTCAATGGCATCCCTCATCCGGATATTTTATTCGAGCGTCTGGACAGCCGTGTGGAAGTCTTGCGTCACTACGAATATGATGATTATAAAAACAGAATGGACTAACAAATAAGAAGATACAATGGGGTTATTCGGATTATTTTCTAAAAAGAAGAAAGAGACCTTGGACGAAGGGCTGCAAAAGAGCAAGGAAAATGTTTTCGGTAAATTGACTCGTGCATTGGCGGGACGCAAAACCGTGGATGCCGATGTGCTGGACGATCTGGAGGATGTACTCATTACCAGCGATGTGGGAGTGGATACTACGCTTAAGGTTATTCGCCGCATTGAGGAACGTGTGGCCAGAGATAAGTATGTAACCACTTCGGAATTGACCGGCATTTTGCGTGATGAAATCGGTAAATTGCTGAGTGAGAATAATGTGGAAGATGCTGAGGCTTTTTCTTTGGGAAGCAACTCCAAGCCTTATGTAATCATGGTAGTGGGGGTGAATGGTGTGGGTAAAACTACAACCATCGGCAAATTGGCCTATCAGTTTAAGCAACAAGGATACAAAGTGATATTGGGAGCCGCCGATACTTTCCGTGCTGCTGCTATCGAGCAGCTGGAAATCTGGGCACAGCGGGTAGATTGCCCCATTATCAAGCAGAAAATGGGTTCCGATCCTGCTTCGGTAGCTTTCGATACTTTGAGTGCCGCCGTGAGGCAAGAAGCCGACGTGGTTATCATTGATACAGCAGGACGTCTGCACAATAAGGTGGGGTTGATGAATGAGCTGACCAAGATAAAGAAGGTGATGCAAAAGGTGGTGCCCGATGCCCCACAGGAGATTTTGTTGGTATTGGATGGCTCCACAGGGCAGAATGCTTTCGAGCAGGCCAAGCAGTTTACAGCAGCTACAGAGGTCAATGCCTTGGCTGTGACCAAATTAGATGGGACGGCCAAAGGTGGGGTGGTCATTGGCATTTCCGACCAATTCCACATACCGGTAAAATACATTGGTTTGGGTGAGGGGATAGAAGACCTCCAACTCTTTCGCAAAAAAGAATTCGTTAATTCACTTTTCGGCGAATGAGAAAGAATGAAATAAATGTGATTACACTGGGTTGCTCCAAAAACTTAGTGGATTCGGAGTCGCTGATACGTCAGTTTTTGGCAAACGGTTACCGAGTCAAGCATAATCCCGAGCAAATCCGTGGAGAAATCGTGGTACTAAACACTTGCGGTTTTATAGCCGATGCTCAGCAGGAGTCCATCGACATGATACTTAATCTGGTGGAAGCCAAAAAACGCGGAACAATTGGCAGTCTGTATGTGATGGGCTGTTTGAGCGAGCGATTTCGGGAGGATTTGAAGAATGAAATCCCGGAAGTGGATGCCTATTACGGGAAGTTCGACTGGAAGCATCTCCTTGAACTATTGGGTAAGTCGTATTATAATGATACCCGATTGATTGGCGCACCCGAAGCCTTGACGACTCCTAGTCATTATGCCTATTTGAAGATTTCGGAAGGGTGCGATCGTCATTGCTCATACTGTGCCATTCCCATCATTACGGGTAAGCACAAATCTCGTCCGATGGATGAGATTGTGGCGGAAGCCAAACGCTTGTCTGAGCGTGGCGTAAAAGAATTGTTGCTTATTGCTCAAGACCTGACATATTATGGTGTGGATTTGGGCAAACAGCAGCTTTTGCCTGAATTGGTGGAACGTCTGTCTGATATTCGCGGATTGGAATGGATTCGCCTGCACTATGCTTATCCCACTCATTTCCCATTGGATTTATTGCGAGTGATGCGTGAGTGTGACAATGTGTGCAAATATCTGGATATTGCACTACAGCACATTAGCGACCACATGTTGCAAAAGATGTGCAGAAACATCAGTAAACAAGAAACACTAGATTTATTGGCTCAGATACGTGCCGAAGTGCCGGGAATAGCTTTGCGTACCACTTTGATGACCGGGCATCCCGATGAAACCGAGCAAGACTTTGTCGAATTGATGGAATTTGTGCGCACGCAGCATTTCGAGCGTTTGGGGGCTTTTGTGTATTCGCATGAGCAGGGTACATATTGCGACCGGCATTATACAGATAATGTGCCGGCTATGCTGAAACAAGCGCGTTTGGATGAACTAATGGCTTTGCAAGAGCAAATTGCCGGAGAGTTAAACCAAGCCAAAGTGGGGCAGACTTTTCGGGTGATTATCGATCGTAATGAAGATGGGTATGATGTGGGGCGCACCGAATTTGATTCGCCTGAAGTGGATCAAGAGGTGCTAATCAATCCCGAAGGCTCTACACGACTTCAGCGTGGTGAGTTTTATCCCATAGAGATTACCGGTTGTGGATCATTTGATTTGTTGGGGAAACTTAAAAAATAGATAATCAAGATGCAGCTGGCTTCTGATTTGGAAAAGGAATTGTGGATAGCCGATTTGGCCGGATTGGCTAAAGTGGAATATACCACATCCGAAAAGCTATGGGATACGTTTATCCGACAGCTTCAAGTACGCCTGGAGCGTGCCGAAACCGTATGCCTGCCTACTGTGGGTTGCTTCATGGCTGAAAAACAGGAAGAATATGTGGCTGTGTTTTTGGATGGTACGCGCCGATTGATACCACCTTGCATACACCTATTGCTAAAACCGATCGTGAAGTCTCATCAAATCCATACATCGCTGATACCTCATGCGCTATCCGAAAGTACCGGTTTTTTGTTTGAGGCCACTTTGCAATGGTGGAATGCGCTGGAAAGTTTGCTCATGCAGAAACTTTCAGATGGATTGAGTGTGACTTGGAATGGTATCGGGATATTTAAGCCGGAAAGAGATGGGGAAAATATTCTTCGCTCGTTTGTTTTCTATCCGGAAGGCAGTGTCCAAGAATTTCTGAATAAACCGTTTGGCATGTTCAAGCCGGTGGAGTTATCTGAAGAACAAGTGATTACCGATACTCCAGAAAAATCTTGTGGCCATGTGGTGGATTTTACATTACATCCCATCTCTATAAGGGTAATGGAGGATCAATCTGAAGATAATTCGGAGGAAGAAGTTGCAGAGCCGGTGTCTGTCATGCCCATAAAACCCAATTTGCTGGAAGGGCTTATTAGCACAGTTTCGGTGACCGAGCCTCAAGAAGAGGAAGAATGTAAAAAAACGGCGATGGTAGAAGAAATAGCCATAGCAGAATCCTCTACTCAAAAATCATTCTGGCCCATTATTTTTGTTTTGCTGTTCTTGTTGCTGATGGCAGGGGGCTTGTATTACTGGTTTGCCTATCACCAATCCGATGTCATCCGAACGGAAACTAAAACAGAAGAGCCGGTTATCAAAGATGTACCTCAATCGATGGAGAAGGCAGAGCCGGAGCCTCAAGAGATTATACCGGAGCCTATTGCACGCAGGAAGATAGCATTGGGAGACCGACTGACAGATTATGCGAGGGAATACTATGGCCATAAGGTATTTTGGGTGTATATCTATGAGGAGAATAAAGCCATTGTGGACAATCCGAACAATATCCCGATTGGTTTGGAGTTGGTTATTCCGGCAGCCGAAAAATATCAGATAGATGCAAAAGACAATAATTCTGTGAAAAAAGCGTTAGAAAAAGAGACGCAAGAATACTTAGCGATTGCCCAAAAAAGGTAATTAATCAGCATATTAAGCGTTATCTTTGCAAACAATTTGTGTAAAAGTGTTCAATAATATGGTATATGGAACAGATAGATATTAGAGCATTAACGGAATATATCGAAAAGAAAAGCGCATTTGTGCAGTTGCTCAAACAGGGGATGCACAAAGCTATCGTTGGCCAAGATCATTTGGTGGAGTCGCTGATGATTGGTTTGCTGGCCGATGGTCATATTTTGTTGGAAGGAGTCCCTGGTTTGGCCAAAACATTGGCTATCAAGACGCTGGCGGCTTTGATTGATGCGGATTACAATCGTATACAGTTTACACCGGACTTGCTGCCAGCCGACGTGCTGGGTACACTGATGTATAGCCAAAAGAAAGAAGAATTTCAGGTTAAGCAGGGTCCCATTTTCTCCAATTTTATTTTAGCGGACGAAATTAACCGCGCACCAGCCAAAGTGCAGAGTGCATTGCTGGAAGCCATGCAGGAGCGTCAGGTAACCATTGGGGATACCACCTATAAACTTCCGAATCCTTTTTTGGTAATGGCCACTCAAAATCCCATTGAGCAAGAAGGTACCTATCCGCTCCCTGAAGCACAGGTGGATCGTTTTATGCTCAAAGTCTTGATTTCATATCCCAATAAAGAAGACGAAAAACTTATCATTCGTCAGCAGATTTCTCCCGAAACCGTTTCCATCTCACCTCTGGTGTCCAAACAGGATATTGTGGAGGCTCGTGAAGTGGTGAAGAAAGTATATTTGGATGAGAAAATCGAGCGATATATTGTGGACATTGTGTTTGCCACTCGTTATCCCGAATTGGCACGATTGGAGTCTTTGAGGCCGATGATTTCTTTCGGAGCTTCGCCTCGTGCATCCATCAATTTGGCTTTAGCTGCACGGACATACGCTTTTATCAAGCAGCGTGGATATGTGATACCCGAAGATGTGCGTGCCGTTTGTCATGATGTGATGCGTCATCGCATCGGTTTGAGCTACGAGGCAGAAGCGTCCAATATGACAGCCGATGAAATCATAAGCGAGATAATCAACAAGGTGGAAGTGCCTTAGTGGAGCATTTGATAGGAGTATCTGACAGTGGAATCCGTTGATTTGCTCAAAAAGGTTAGGCGAATAGAAATTAAAGCCAGAGGCTTATCCGAACAAATTTTTGCCGGACAATATCACTCTGCATTCAAAGGTAGAGGGATGGCTTTCAGTGAAGTTCGCAGCTATCAGGTGGGTGACGATGTGCGCGATATAGACTGGAATGTGACGGCGCGCTATGCCAGTGCGCATGTTAAGGTTTTTGAAGAGGAGCGCGAACTGACAGTGATGCTACTGGTGGACTTGTCGGGTAGTACATTATTCGGTACGAAGAGTGAAATCAAGCGTAATCTGATTACTGAAATAGCTGCTACAATAGCCTTTTCGGCCATACAAAACAATGACAAAGTCGGAGCCATTCTTTTTACGGACAGAGTGGAGAAATACATTCCTCCTAAAAGCGGAAAGAAGCACATCCTCTATATTATTAGAGAATTGCTTGAATTCGAACCGCAGTCTACTGGTACGGATTTGAATAATGCTTTGACTTTTCTGCGCCAAGTACTCAAAAAGCGTTGTACTTCATTTCTTTTGTCGGATTTTATGCAGCCCACAGAAGAATACAGCGATGCGATGACCGTGGTGGCTAAGCGTCATGATGTCATTGGTCTCCGCATCTATGATCAGCGTGAGGAAGAACTACCTCGAATGGGGTTGGTGAAGCTACTGGATGCGGAAACGGGACAAGAGAGATGGATTGATACCTCTTCTCGCAAAATTCGCAATCACTATTTGAAGCAATACGAAGAGGCAACTGAAGCTCAGCGACTCCTATGTAAGAAGTTGGGTGTGGATCATGTGGAGGTGCATACCGGACAGGACTATGTACCTCAACTCATTAATCTCTTCAAAAAGAGATCGTAATAGTTTTATGATAGCATTTCATTGCAATAGTTTGGTGCAGCGTTTGATAGTGCTGATAACGGTTTGGAGCATGGGAGTCGGATACCTCATGAGCCAAAATGTATCGGTGCAAACCAAAATTGATCGCACAGAAATCAAGACGGGTGAGCAGGCTATCGTGGAGTTTACCATTCGAACCAATAATATAAAAGCCACGGAAATCTTTTTCCCGATCGATTCTATCGGAGAACGATTTGAGATACTCACTTCGGAGATATTGGACACTGTTCGCGTGGATGGCAGTATCCACGAAATGAAAGGGCATTATCTACTGACTTCGTTCGACTCTACGTTGGTAACCATTCCTCCGATGATGGTGCAGACTCCCACAGAAAAGGCGTATGCTCAACCAATGGTTCTGAATGTGGTTCAGCCCAAAGTGGATATATCCAAGCCGGATCAGTTTTATGACATTAAAAAACCTTGGCAATTACCTTATACGCTTTGGGATATTCTGATTTTGGTCTATACTCATCCGGTCAGTTGGGTCTTGATGCTTTTGATGTTGATATGGGTTATTTGGAGAGAAACTCGATATCGTAAATACCTGAAAAAAGAAAAACGAACCATCCAACCTCCGATTGTGCTTACTCCGATGGAAGAAGCGGAGCAGGCACTATCTTATTTACAACAGGAACATCTACCCGAACAAGGTTTATATAAGCAATATTATACATCCTTGGTGGAGATAGTCAAAACCTATATGCTCCGAGAAAAGAGCCTTGCTGTAATGGAAATGACAACTTCGGAAGTGGTGAATCTATTGCGGAATGAGGGCGAGGATGGAGCGTTGATAGATAATATCAAGCAGATTTTTTCTATGGCGGATATGGTCAAGTTTGCCCGATATAAACCTTTGGAAGAAGAGCCTGTTCAGTCGATTCACCAGGCTCGTTTATTCCTTGCTATGGCGGAAGAACATTGGACGGTTACATCTATTGATAGCCATACAGAAGAAAACACGGAAAAGAAAGGAGGGGTACAAGCCGTATGACATTCGTACATCCCAATTTCCTTTTCTTTTTACTCCTCGTACCTTTGTTAGTCGGATGGTATATCTATAGACATCGCAAAATACACCCAACATTGCTATTACCGTCGCTCAAATCATTGAACGGTTTGCATGGCGGAGTGCGTGTTTATCTAAGACATCTGTTGTTCGTTTTGCGAATGCTTGCATTGTCATTGTTAATTATCGCCATTGCCCGCCCGCAGACCACCAATAGCTGGAGCAAAGACTCTGTGGAGGGGATTGACATTGTGATGGCTTTGGATATCAGTGGCAGCATGTTGGCCATGGATTTGCAGCCCAATCGCATCGAGGCTGCCATGAATGTGGCAGAGGAGTTTGTCAATAATCGTCCTAATGATAATATAGGCTTGGTGGTTTTTTCCGGTGAGAGTTTTACCATGTGCCCGCTTACCACAGATCATGCTGTGCTATTGAATAGATTGAATGAGTCGAAAGTGGGATTGCTGGAAGATGGAACGGCCATTGGCTTGGGTGTAACCACAGCCGTTAGCCGTCTCAAAGAGAGTAAAGCCAAAAGCAAGGTAATCATCTTGCTTACCGATGGCTCCAACAATCGTGGAGATATTACCCCCAAGATGTCGGCACAGTTGGCGCAGACATTCGGCATTCGTATGTACACCATCGGCGTAGGCACACAAGGCGAGGCACCCTATCCCGTGCCCACTGCTTTCGGTACCCGCATAGAAAACATCCCGGTGGATATAGATGAACCCACCATGAAGGAGATGGCCGCCATGACCGATGGTAAATATTTTAGAGCAGTGGACAACCGTAGCCTGAGTGCTATTTACCGAGAGATAGACCAACTGGAAAAGACCAAACTCAGCATTCAAAACTTCCAAATCAAACATGAGGAGTTTTGGATATATGCCTTTTGGGCATTGATATGCATTTTGCTCGAATTTATATTGCGTAATACTTATTTGAGAACTAATCCATGACTTGGCTACATTTTCAATATCCCGAATATTTATATGGCTTGCTATTGGTAATACCCTTGGTGGGGCTATGGTATTACTCATATTACCATAGGCGTAGGCAGCAGCGACGTTTTGCCGAGGTGGAAATGCTCAAGATGCTCAAACCGGAGGCTTCGTCCAAAAGAAGAATGCTAAAAGGTTTTTTGCTCATGGTCGTTATTACGCTATTGGTTATTGTGGTGGCTCGTCCGCAAATTCCCGGAGGACCACAGATACCCGAAGATCAGAAGGGAATAGAAGCCATGATTTGTTTGGATATCTCTAATTCTATGCTTAGTCAAGATTTGGCTCCGGATAGATTGTCTTTCAGCAAACAGATACTCAGCAAAGTTTTCGATGAAATGGGTGGTAATAAAGTCGGTTTGATAGTGTTTGCCGGTAATGCCTATACGCAAATACCCATTACCACAGACCTTTCTGCAGCCAAAGAAATGCTTGCAGGCATTGACCCGGAGATGGTTTCTACGCAAGGTACGGCAATTGGTGCTGCCATTCAGATGGCATCCAAGGCTTTTTCGGATAATCGAGAAATCGGAAAATCCATCATTGTGGTGACTGATGGCGAAAACCATGAGGATGATGCTGTGGGAGCAGCTAAAGAGGCTTCTAAAAAAGGAATTCATATTCATGTGGTGGGTGTGGGGTCTCCGGACGGAGGCCCTATCCCGATGGATGAAGGGTTCATGCAAGATGAAAATGGCAAAATGGTGGTGACCAAGTTCAATGAGGAGATGTGTAGGAAGATAGCTCAGACCGGCGATGGTAATGTTATTTCGGGTACTAATGCCACTGCCATATCCGATCAACTTGTGAAACTGTTGGATAAACTGCCCAAAGCGAATGTGTCCAAAAGTGGGGCTTCCGGCTATGCCGAGATGTTCCAGCGTTTTGCCATTCCGGCTTTAATTCTCTTGATTTTAGAATTTTTTGTGACCGAGCGGCGTAGTCGATGGCTACGCAAATTGAATCTTTTTAAAGATGAAACCGTTAAACGATAATCATAAAATAATTTATATTTTGATCTGTATGCTTTTGAGTGCGATGAACTTTTCTTTGCAAGCTCAAGGCTTTAAGTCGGATATTCGAAAAGGTAATCGACTTTTCAAAAAGGACAAATTCATGGAGGCGGAGATTCGCTATCGTAAAGTATTGCAGCATAACGAAAATAATACCCATGCTTTGATGGGCTTATCCGATGCGTTGTACAAGCAGGATAAGCAGAAAGAGTCTGTAGCATATCTCGAAAAACTTTCCATCTCAGAAAACCTTAAACCGGAAGAGCGCGCTCAGGTTTTTCATAATTTGGGCAATGTATATATGAAAGAGAAGGATTATGACAAAAGTGTGGAGGCATACAAAATGTCCATGCGTTTGAATCCCACAGACGAAGAGACTCGCTATAATTTGGTTCTGGCTCAGAAGCTGAGACAGCAAAATAAACAAAATGGTGGCAGTGGCAACTCCAATCAAGACAAACAGGATAAACAAGATAAAAATCAACAGGATAAGCAAAACCGGCAGCCGCAACAACAGCAACCGCAGAATCAACCTCAAGATGGAAAGCAGGATGAGCAGAAACAACAAAAGCAACAGCAAGGGGAAATGAACCGGCAGCAGGCGGAGCAAATTTTGGACGCATACAAGCAAGACGAGGCACAAACACGTGAAAAAGTGGAACGCGAAAAGCAGAAAAGACAACGTGCCGTCAATGCAAAAATCAGAAAGAAATGGTAGCTAACAGTTATATGAAACGTAATATCAATATCCCATATATATGGGCATTCCTTTTTTGGTGTGCTCCTTTGTTTTTGTTGGCACAATCGTTTAGAGTGGAAGCTCCGCCATCTGTGGCCATGGGCGAACGCTTTCAGATTGTATATATAGCCGAGGGTGCTTCCGCATCGGATTTTATGGCTCCATCCATGTCCGGCTTCGATGTGTTGTATGGCCCGGCTGTCACTTCCAGTTATTCGGCGCAGATTACCAATGGTAAGAGTTCTTCTACTCAAACCACATCCTATACTTATACCCTGATGCCTCATAAAGAAGGCTCTTTTTCCATACCTAAAGCCACTGTGCGCATGAAAGGGCGCACCTATGCTTCACGGGCATTGACCATAAAAGTTTTACCTCCCAATCAATCGGTAGCAGAGCAATCCGGTACACGTCGAACGACCCAAACGGGTAGTGGAAATATCTTCTATCGGGCTATCGTGGACAAAACCAAAGCTTATGAGCAGGAGGCCATAGCTGTAACTTTCAAATTGTATGTTGATGCTAATATCGGTATACAGAATCTCGAAGATTTGAAATTGCCGGAACTAGATGGCTTTATTTCGCAGACTGTGGATGAGGGTAATCAGGCTCAGTTGCTTTTGGAGAATTACCAAGGACGCAATTATCGAACGGCTGTAATTCAACGTTTGATAGTTTTCCCTCAAAAATCCGGATTGTTGCAGATACCATCCGGCATGGTACAGATAGCTGTGGCTTTGCCTCCTGATGATGACGAGGATCCATTTTTTGCTCGTCCCACCATCATCAGTCGTAAGATTAATTCTACTCCTGTGGCTATCAGCGTGTTACCCTTGCCCAAAGAGAATAGACCGGCTTCATTCAATGGAGCTGTGGGACGCTTTACGATGAATACGGAATATCTGACTAAAGACCCCAGAACGAATGACTCTTATAATGTGAAGGTTACGATTCGTGGGGTTGGCAATATTAAATTAGTGCAAAATCCCACACTGAAGTTCCCCGATACATTCGAAGTTTATGACCCCAAGGTGGATAATAAAATTCAGGTGGGAGCCGGTGGCGTGTCGGGCACCAAAACCATTCAATACTTTGCCGTACCTCGTCAGACCGGCTCTTTTACTTTGCCTGCTCTCGAATTTTCTTATTTCGACCCCATAGATAAAACATATAAGACCATTAGCCAGCCGGCTAAGACCTTGACAGTGAAAGAGGGTAAGGGAGGCAGCGGTTTAATGTCATTGGGCAATAGTCAGGAAGATATCAAGATGCTGAGTAAAGATATCAGCTATCTGAAAGCCAAGCCCGGAAGCTCACGTCCGTCGGGTATTGATTTCACTTTCGGGTTGTGGCATGGTCTGATTTATTTGCTTTTGCTCATACTGGCTGTGTTGGCACATTTTGCACTGAAAAAACGACGCAATTTATTCCAAAATGAGGTAGCTCTGAAGCATAAGCGTGCCAACAATGTGGCTCGCAAGCGACTTCGTGAAGCCGAAAAATTGCTTCATTCTGGCAATCAAGAGGCATTTGTCAGTGAATTGCTCCGCGCTCTATGGGGTTATTTGGGAGATAAGTTCAAGATGTCCTTGTCCCAACTCAATCGCTCTAATGTGGAGGCTATATTGCGCGAAAAAGGTGTGGATGATGCTCTTATTGATCAGTTATTGAAAGTGATAGATGAAACAGAATTTGCCCGCTATGCACCATCTTCCGAACAGTCTGCTCGCGATACGCTGTTTACGGATGCTGCCGAAGTAATCGGCAGTTTGGAAGATGCCAAATTGTAAATTGAATAGTTTGGATTTATGAAAAAATATATTTTATCTCACCTTATTTGCACGACTCTATTGCTTGCCATAACAGCCTTTGTGCATACCGAGGTTTATGCCCAAGAAGGAACTGCCGATAATTTGCAATTGATCCATAAGGTAGATACGGCACAATCTGCCGATGCTCAAGTTGCTGATATTGCACCGGTTGATATAACCCAAGACCCCATGCAACTCTATAATGCCAAGCAGTATGAAATGGCTGCCCGGCTGTATGAACATCTTTTGGCTCAGCAGGGAACTCATGCCGGATATTACTATAATTTGGGTAATTGCTATTATAAGATGAATAAACTAGGTCTTGCCATATTGAATTACGAACGAGCCTTGCGGATTACACCCATGGATCGCGAGGTGAAGAATAATCTTCGTATGGCACAACTCAAGACCATAGACCGTGTGGCTGATAATCAAACTTTTGTTAATCGCATTTGGCATCGGACGGCTTGTTTGATGCCTTTGCCTATGATTAACGCGTTGGCCATTGTTCTCTTTATCGCTTTTCTTTTCTTTGTCAATGCTTTCTTTTTTGTACGACAGGGAAAATATAAACGTATCCATTTTTATTTGGCTATATCGGCTTTATTGATTTGTGCAATTTTCAGTGCGATGGCATTGCATGCGAAGAACTACTATCGCAGTGGTGCCTCCGAGGCAGTGGTTATGCAGTCTGAAGTGGCTGTGCGCAGCACACCTTCTGCCGGTGGGGTTTTGCTTTTCAATCTGCATGAGGGTACCAAAGTACGCATTACGGGCGAT